>JAQGPI010000534.1 GCA_028293175.1 Verrucomicrobiaceae bacterium
AGGCGGAATACAAGCACCTGGTGGACTCCGCAGTGACTGGCCACAAGGGCTCCACACTGACCGGCGACGCGCTGGTGGATTCTGTGATCGACGGTATCCTGGTCAATTTCGGCATTGAGATTCTGAAGATTGTCCCTGGTCGCGTGAGCACTGAAGTGGACGCCCGTCTTTCCTTTGATACCCAAGCCACCCTGGACAAGGCCCGCCACAACATCGCCCTCTACGAAAAAGCCGGCATCGGCCGCGAGCGCATCCTCATCAAGATCGCCTCCACATGGGAAGGCATCAAGGCCGCCGAAGTGCTGCAAAAGGAAGGCATCAATTGCAATCTGACGCTCTTGTTCAGCCTTGCCCAGGCCGTCGCCTGTGCTGAAGGCGGCATCAAGCTGATCTCACCCTTCGTTGGCCGTATCCTCGACTGGTACAAAAAGAGCACTGGCAAGGATTACGGCGCTACCGAAGATCCAGGCGTGGTCTCCGTGACCCAGATCTACAACTACTACAAGCACTTCGGTTACAAGACCGAAGTCATGGGCGCCAGCTTCCGCAACAAGGGCGAAATCACCGAACTCGCTGGCTGCGACTTGCTCACTATCAGCCCCAGCCTGCTAGGCGAACTCGCTGCCTCCAGCGAGGACCTGCCACAAAAGCTGAACGCCGATGGTGCCAAGGACCTCAAAATCGATCGCCTCAAGCTCGATGAGAAGACCTTCCGCTGGATGCTCAACGAAGACGCCATGGCCACCGAAAAGACCGCCGAAGGCATCCGCAAGTTTGGCGAAGACATCGTCAAGCTTGAGAAGCTGGTGCAGGCGCTGCTGTAAGGCTGCCCAACACATTCAAACAGGAAAACGCGGACCTCATGGTCCGCGTTTTTTTTGCCATGGGAAGATCATTCGTTATAAAATGCGCGGCAGCGTCGTCACAAGTCTACTTATCTCTGAACAAGTCGCTCTGCACCACTTCCTGCACCAGGCTGCGCACACCGTACTTACTGGCGCTGGCGCGTTTCAGCACCTGCTCGATCTGATCGCGGTCGCTGAATTTCACCGCTGCGCCGGTGGCATAGACCGTAAGTTGTTTCGCTAGGTTGCGGGCGATTTGAGGCTCGTCTTCCAGTAGCAGTTTTTTCAAATCGCGCACGTCTTTGAACTTGCGGCCATCCGGCAGCAGGCCGCTGGCATCCACGGGCTGGCCATCGTGGAAGGCAAAGGGCTGGCCGTTGTGGCCGAAGCCAACGTTCGGTTCCTTGTCTGCCAGTGCACGATAATCTTTTCGCCAGCCGCCCATCACATCGAAATTTTCCAAAGCAAAGCCTGCAGGATCGATCTTAGTGTGGCAGGCGGCGCAGCTCTCCTGGCTGCGATGCTTGTCGAGCTGTTCACGGATCGTTGTTGCGCCCCGCGTGTCGGGTTCAATGGCAGGCACACTTGGTGGCGGAGGCGGCGGTGGCTTGCCAAGGATGCGCTCCATGATCCAGGCACCGCGCAGCACGGGCGAGGTGGTGGTGCCGTTGGCTGTGACTTTGAGCACGCTGGCCTGGGTCATCAATCCACCGCGCGGACTGTCCGCAGGCAGCAACACGCGGCGCAGGCTCACGCCTGACACTGGCGGCAGCCCGTAATGCTCGGCAAGCCGCTCATTGAGCATGGCAAAATCGGAGGCCACCAAGTTGCTCGCCGGCAGATTATCATGCAACAAGGTGTTAAAGAAGAGCTGGGTCTCCGATTGCGCCGATTCCGTTAAGAGATCATCAAGATAATAATCCGGGTACAAGCCGGAGTCGGGAGCCGTCGCCACCATCTTGCGCAGGTCCAGCCAGTAATCGAGGAAGGCATCGACGAAGCGGCGTGACTTCGGATCGTTCAACAAACGGTCCGTCTGCGCGCGCAGGACCGTAGGATCGTGCAACTTGCCTTCATCCGCCAGCGTTCGCAGCGCGGCATCCGGAGCGCTGTTCCACAGGAAGAAGGACAACCGCGCAGCCAACGAATGGTCATCCAGCGGTCCTGGCTTCTCCTCCAAACAAATGAACCCTGGTGAGCAAAGCACTGCCGTGTAGCCTGCAATCATCGCATCGGCGAAGCTGCTCTTGGACTTCAGCGCGGCGTTCACCACCGCTAGAAAACGCTGCACCTCTTCATCCTCCACGGGATGGCGATAAGCCTGTTGCAGAAAATGGCGCATCAGCTTCTGCGCGTCTTCCGCAGGCTCGGTCGAGACGATTTCGACCTCCTTCGCGGTCTTGCCTTTCTTCACCGGCAGATCACCAAAGAGCAGCTTGTGCCCGGCAGTCGGCCACTCGTCATACAAAGGGCCTTTTACCTCCAGCCAATGATAGGCCACGCCCGGCTGACCATCTTTTTCCGCCAACGGATTGTGATACTTCGGAGGCCGCGAACGGAACAACCGCGCGGCATCAGGCCGGATCGTTTCGCCTGCCAGCAGCCATACGTCAAACTCCGCTACTTTCGGCTCCGGCTGCGCATCGAAGCTGCCCAGGCAGCGTAGCAGCCGCGGCGGTGTTTCGCCATACAGTGTGATAGGCTCGGGGCGGCGTCCCTTGGTCACATTGTCCAGATCGGGGCGATACCACTTCTCACCTTTTTGCGGCCCCACCCAGACGGAGAAGGCCTTGATGCGCAGCTTGTAGTGGCCAGAAACCGGTGCCTTGAAGTCACTGAACTTCGTCTCCAGTGGTTCGTAAGTGCTGGCTACCACACCAATGGCTTCCTGCTCGCGCTGCTTGGCGTCTTTCTTGCCCACGGTAGCAGGCACTTTTCCCGCACGCACATCGGGCTGAGGCTTGCCGTCAAGCAACGGAAAGGTGGCTCGCTCCGGGCTCTGGTTAAACACGGTGAACTTCATCTTGCCGGTGAAGCTCCGGTCACTCCGCGCATAGAAACGCGTCGTCGTGGTCTTCGGCTGATCGGGCGACTTGGCTATCACCTTGCGCAAGGCCTCATCCGCCACGCTCATGTAGCGTGACATCTGCACATAAGACACATCCAGCGCCTCACCGGTCTTGTTAAAGCGATGCGATTCGCCGTCCTCCGGCAGGCCATCCTTGAGGTGCAGCCAAGGCGTCTGCAAGAAGTCGCGCAGCGCCTGTTCATACTCGTAACGATTGAGCCGCCGCTGAGTGGAGCGGCCTTCCTTGGCCGTCTGCGCCTTCTCTTCAGCCGTGAGAGAACTTGCGAGTGCCTTAGTAAAACTGGCGAGTTCGGCCCCCTCCGGCTTCGTCTTTTTCTTCGGAGGCATCTCACCGTCTTTCACCCGGTCATGCACGGTCGCCCAGGCAGTGAAAGCCTTGGCATTGGTCAAGTCGGAAGACAGCGCCGTCAAGTCCAGCCCGCCCTTCTTCGTGTCATTGTCATGACACTCGATGCAGTGCTTTTCGACGAAGGGCTGGAGGTCGGCAAAAGGCGCAGCTTCGACCTTCAAAGCCACAAGCAGCGCGCACAGCAGGAAACGGAAATTCATGAACAATGGCATCAGGGACTAACCAATCATTTGCAGGCCGCTCATTGTGCCGGTGCTGCTGGCAAATTTGTCGGACTCGATGCCCACGCGCTGAAGCATGGACACGAACAGATTCGGCAGCGGATAATTGTGCTGGGTGTTGAAGGCCAGATGCTGGCCGTGCTTGAAGCCGCCACCGGCGAACAAGGTCGGCAGGTTAGTAGTCACATGGGTGTTGGCATTGCCCAGGTTCGATCCGTACAGGATCATCGTGCGGTCTAGCAGCGTATCGCCGCCTTCATGGGA
>JAQGPI010000118.1 GCA_028293175.1 Verrucomicrobiaceae bacterium
TTTACCATCTCCGGCCCTTTTGCTCTGGATCTGCGTGGAGACACAACGCTCTGGAGCGCCACCCTCCACGGGACAGGGAAGCAGATGGAGTGGCGCGGCCTGCCCATGCAGGAGACTGAACTCGACACGCAATTATCCCAGGCCGAAATGAAGCTGGCCGCCCACCTAAAGCTTGGGAATGGCTCCATTCAGGTGGACCTCACCCGCGAAGGGTGGGATCAGACGCCGCTTCAGATGAGCGGTACCTTGACCGATTCATCGGGAAAGACGGATGAGTTCACCGCCACTCACCTGGGCCCCACGGGAGTACTTACTATCAGCAAACTCAGTGGCGACGCCGATCTCTTTGAAATCTGCCGCAACATGCCTGCGTTGGAGGATGACATCCCCACCACCCTGAAGTTTAAAAACTTCCCCAATATTGTGGTGAAGGACATGGTCTGGCGGGCCGATGACAAGCCGCCGACCTGGACACTGGCCTCACTGCAATTGCGTGAATCGACAGAGGTGATTGTGATGGTGAGGGAGCACCCGCTTGAGATTGAGCGGCTCAAGGGAAGACTCTCTTACAATGACAAAACCTGGCACTTCGACGATTGCCAGGGACGGATGCTAGGCGGCAGCTTCGCCCTTGATGGCTACTATGACGGCAAGACCTTGAGCAAGGCTGCTATCGCTCTGCAATCGCTCCAGCTTGCAAAGTTCAAGCCATGGGTAGGCAAGGTAAGCTCCAGTCTCGAGGACTCGGATCTTTCGCTTACTTACAAGGGCTCTATTTGCAATACACCAGCGCGCTCAACAGGCAGCGGCACGATGCGGCTCACCCATGCGCCTGTGGTACACCTGCCACTGATTGACCAAGCCTTTGATCTCTTTCCTACCCTTCTGCCGCATGATCGTCGTAGGGGCACGGGCGAATTCGAAGTGGCTTTCTCAATGACGAAGGGCTTGGCCGCGATTGATCCCCTCAAGGCGCGGAGCGAATCCGTGACGGTGACTGCCACTGGTACGGTGGACCTCGTAAAGCGTCGGGTTTCAGGCCAGGCCCGTGCCAACCTGCGCGGTATCGCTGGTATCGCCACTGCGCCGCTCAGCCATGTATTGACTGAGATGAAGGTCAGCGGCCCGCTCGATGACATCCAGGTCTCCCCGATCACTCCGGTATTAGCGGCGAAGGGACTTATTACTGGTACCGTCAAAGGCGCCTCCTCCACAGTCACTGGCAGCGCTAAGCTCAGCAGCAATGTGCTGCGCGCGGGGCTGTCCTTACCATTTGAGGCATTGGGTATGTTTGGCGACGACAAGAAGGCGTCTGAGTGATGCACGATGAGCGACGAATTTTCCACTCCGCGCACATCCATTGTGATTGGCTCCCGCGAATCGTCCGCATTCCGTTCCTGCCGAACCAGAAGCGGGCGAACACCAACTTAGAACTTCTTATCACCGTGAAAAAATCCGCTCTTTCCGCTACCGCCGACAAGACCTCCGAGGCCCTTGCCACAATTGGAAGATCCGTCGATGCAACCAATGCGAACACAGAGGAAGATATCAGAGGCCGCGCTTATTCTCTTTATCTCGCGGAAGGCCGTCCTGAGGGCCGGGCCCTCGATCACTGGCTAGCTGCCGAGGCAGACTGCAATGCATCGCTGAAAAACGGTGAAGCGCCCGGCTCTGGTGAGGGCGAAGCCGCGGAACTGCAATCCTTCACTCCCGTGAAAAAAACCACTGCTGCCCGGCCACGCTCACGAAAGCAGGCAGTGGCCTAACAGCAGGGTGGCGAAACAAAGAAGCCCTTCGTCGAGAATTGCGACGAAGGGCTAGTGTAACGATAAGTAGACGGCGCAGGTTAACCCGCTGCCTGCAAATTGATGGTGGAAGTAGCCAGCTTGGTCAGCTTTTTGTCCGTGTCGGCTTCTTCATCCAGTGTAGTCTGCAGCAGCTTTGCGCCCTCCTTGTCGCCAAGCAGTTCGGCGAAGGTGCGCACACAGCCATAACCAGCGATCTCGTAATGCTCCACGCGCTGAGCGGCGCAGATGAGCCCAGCGTCGCGCACTTCGTCATCAGCTTCTTCTTCGATCATCTCGGCACCTTCCTCAATGAGACCTTCCATAGCCTTGCACTTAGGACCGCGGGTAGTCTCGTCATGGCTTTCCAGGATCTGTTTCAGGCGCGCGGCGTGTTCCTTGGTCTGCTCCAAGTGTTCAGTAAAGCCTGCGCTCAGGTCGGGATTCGTGGCTGCCTTGGCCATTTTAGGCAGTGCCTTGATTAGTTGATTTTCAGCACTGTAGAGGTCCTTGAGCTGACTTACGTAGAGGTCTTGAAGAGTTTCCAGTTTCATACACCTGCAATTCGCACCGCTTCACCTCCATGGCCGTGTGAGGAGGGGATTTTGGAGTTGCACGGTGCAAACACGCACGCGGCACCTCCACCGCGATGGGCAGGTGAGAGGCAGGCTTGGCACCGCTTCAGTGATTTAGGTACTGCATCCCAATGGGGTTGAAATGGTGAACGGATAAGTCAGACATTACATCCCTTTCTGGGGCGATATCCCGCCAAGCGTCGGTGCATGGCTTCGAAGGTGGTAACGGTACGCTCTATTTACCAGCATTGCTCAACTTAGGCCGGGTGATGTGATGCCTCAGCGCGGCATCGCTATGGTGTCGCCCTTGCTTCATGTTCAGGCTTTTAACGAGACTGGTTTGCCGGTTTCGATGGACTCTGTAAGAGCTGCGATAATGCGTAGGTCTGCCAGCCCCATTTCGCCGGGCGTACGGGGCTGCCCGCCCTCCAGAAGGCACTCGGAAAAGTGGTCCATCTCGGCGGCGAAATGATTCACTTGTTCAATGGGCATTTCGCTGTCCTTCACGTCTCCCTTGTCCGGGCTGCCGGTCTTGACCCGCAGCTTCAGGCCGTGGTACGAAAAGGCTGGATTCAATTCCAATGATCCCTTTGTGCCGGTCACGCGGTAGTAACGGGTTTCCGCAGAGCCAAAAGAGCAGTCGCAATGGGCCACGACGCCCGAAGGGTAATGCAGGGTATAGGCCACGCTCTTGGGACCTCGCGGAAGCGTCCATCATCTGAGGGAGCATGAGCGATAGCAGTGACCTGCATCGGCTCCTCGTTCAGGATGTAACGCGCGGCGTTGATCGAGTAGATTCCCACGTCGCCAAGCGGTCCCCCGCCTAGGCCCTTGCTAAGGCGAATGTTAGGCGCTTTGACGTTCTGGCAGTTGCTGGAGGCAAAGGTGGTGATTCTTCCAAGGGTTCCGTCGCGGCTCAGCTCCATCGCCTTGAGATTGAGCGGCTCATAGTGCAGCCGGTAGGCGATCATAAGCTTGCGGTTTGCGTCCCTGGCAGCGCGGATCATTTGTTCCGCTTCTTCCGTGCTTGTGGCCATCGGCTTTTCGCACAAGACATGCTTGCCCGCGCGCAAACCACGGATGGGGAACTCGGCATGCATGCTGTTTGGCAGAACGATGTAAATCACGTCGACTCGCTTGTCATTAGCCAGGCGGTCATAATCCTCGTAACCATAGATCGCATCCTGGCTGATCTGGAAGGCATCGGCCACCTGCCGCGCCTTGTCAGGATGGCCGCTGACGAGCGCCGCCGGCTTGGATAAATGACAGGCCCCAAAGGCGGGGAGAACCTGCTCTAACGACAGCTCACCCAAGCCGACAACGGCGTAGCCGACCTTGCGCTTGGGTACTTCGGGCAGCTTGAGGTTTGGCGGCTGCTTGTCCGGTGGCGCCAGCGGTACGTCCTTGTTAGTGCTGTCCTCTTTGACGGAAGAAGCCCCCGATGTTTTGCTCTCCAAACCACCCGCTGCTGCTGCGGCGGCGACAGGCAGTTCAGCGGCGAAAGCGCCTGCGGCGGTAAGTGATCCGGCGTGCGCCATGAAGGTGCGGCGATTGATGGTGCTCATGCCCGGTTATCGCGGCACCCATCAAGCGCGGTCTCCTGTGGTTGAGAGATGTCTATTTCAGACGACAACGCGTCCGTCCTGGAGTGTTAGCCGCACCTCTGCCAGCGCCTCGGCTTCGCGCCGCGAATGCGTCACGTGCAGCACGGTGATGGCGTGGTCGCGCTGCATGCGTTTGAGCACCGCCACCAAATCATCCTGCGTGTCTTCATCGAGCGAGGACAGCGGTTCATCGAGCAAGAGCACCGAAGGCTTTGCTGCCAATGCCCGCGCCAGGGCTACCCGTTGCTTCTCTCCGCCAGAGAGTCCCTGTGGCATGCGCTTCAATAGATGCGTGATGCCTAGCTCAGCCGCTAGCGCCTTCACCACCTGATGGATCTCGCTAGCTGGTCGTTTCTGCATCCGCAGAGCAAAGCCCGTCTGAGCCTCCACCGTCATGGTAGGGAACAGCGCGCCGTCTTGCGGCACATAGGCAATGCCACGGCTGCCCGGCGCGTCGGCGCTGACATCCCGGTTGCCAAGGAAAACTCGGCCGGACAACGGTTTCCGCAGCCCGCAGATGATCTCCAACAGACTGGTCTTGCCCGTGCCGGTCTTTCCCATTAACACCGCGTATTTGCCCGCTGGTACGGCAAAGGAGACCGCTTCCAGGCGGAAGCCGGTCGTGTGCCACGTGATGTTCTCCACATGGATCATGCGCGTTCCCCCGTGATGCGAATGGCCACCAGCACGATCATTGAGAGCGCAATCATGAGCAGGCTCACTGCGACGCCTTGCTCCAGTTCCCCCGCGCTTAAGGCCAGCCAGACGCTGGTAGGCAGCACCTCCGTCTTCATTCTCGTGGCTCCAGCAAAGACCAGCACAGGGCCGAACTCCCCGAGACTGCGCGCCCAGGCGATGCTGCCAGCAGCGAACATCCCCGGTCGTGCGGCGGGCAGCGTGACATGCCACAACGCCTGCCAGCGGGTGCATCCCAGCGTCATCGCCACATCCTCGGGCCGCGCCGAGAGATGGTCGAAAACGCCCCGCATGGAACGAATCGCAAACGCTGCCGCGATGACCCATTGAGCCAGCACCACGCCCGCAATGGTATAGGTGAATGGGATTACTTTTTCGATGAGATGGCCCACGCCTGTCTGGAAAAAAATAAGCAGGCACAGCCCCACTACCATCGGCGGCAGCACGATGGGAATATCTAGCGCCGCATCCACAAGCGTATGACCTGGAAAGCGCCTGCGCGACATGAGATAGCTCACCGGGACGGCAATGAGCAGCGAGAGCACTGCCGTGATCGTGCATGTGGCTAGACTTAACACCGTGGCATAGCGGATCTCGCGCGAGGCGAGCACATTCCACACTTCCGAGGGAGAGGTATAGGTGGCAGTCGCCACCAGCATGACTGCCCAGAACACCAGGTAGGCTGCGGCGACGAGCGCCAGGATGAGCCAGAAGCGGTTGTTCATGCGTCCTGCACCTGCCCCAAAATCAGGGCTTCTTCAATCACTCCGTTTGAAACCCTGTTTCATGAACACCAGGCCACCTTTATCGGCAGCAGCCAGATAGCGAGCGAACTTTAGTGCTTCGCCTGCCTGCTTGCTAAAAGCCAGCACCGCTACGCTGGCATTTTCCCGATGCTTCGTTAGTTCGGGCACTTCAATTGCTTCCAGTTCCTTGAACTGCGGTATCGTCGAGTCCCAAACGAAGGTGGCGTCAACTGCGCCAAGCTGCACATCGGCGGCCACTTCACTCACGCTCGGTTTCATCACCACCGCCTTGGCCGCAAGGCCGTCCCAGGAGGTCGCGAGCAACTTGCGAGTGACTTTGCCGATGCTCGCCGCATCTGGATTAGGGATGGCAAGTTTCACGCTCGGCTTCATCAAATCGGCGAGACTGTGCACGTCTGCCGCATTGCCTTTTTTCACCGCAATGACCGGATGCTGGACGACCAAGGGGATGACCTCGCGGATGCAACCGAGCCGCTTGGCATCGTTGAGTGAACCATCATCCGCCGCAATGAACAGGTCTCCTTGTTTAGCGAGCCGAATCTGGGCTAGCAGCGTGCCTGTTCCGCCGTATTGGAGCCGCACCTCAATACCCAGTTCCTGCCTATACTGCTCTGCAATAGCTTCCACGGGCTTCTTCAAGTTCGCCGCACAATACACTGTGATGGAAGCCGACCCACCAGCCTTGCGACTGAGCCAAAAGGAGGCGGCTAGCAGCGCGATACTGATGACCAGCAGCGCTAGGCCGGGAAGGTGGTTTGTTTTCATGGACAGCACAGTTTTTCTACGTGGAAGCCCCCCAGCTGGCAACCTTTCGGTGTTTTTACACCGCACGTAGCAATGCCTTCAGGCGCGATTGTTTTATAACGCTGTCTCTCATGCCCTCCAAGCAATCCATCAAAATCGACGGCAGGGAAGTCGTGCTCTCGAACCTGGAAAAGGTGTACTACCCACAAAGCGGATTCACCAAGGGGGAGGTGATCGAGTTCTATACCTCCATCGCTCATGTCATCATCCCGCATTTGAAGGACAGGCCTTTAACCTTGAAACGTTTTCCGGAGGGGGTCGAGAAAGAGCCGTTCTACGAGAAGAACGCACCCTCCCACACCCCCTCATGGGTGAAGACATTTGCAGTACCTCGAAGTGAGGGCGGATCGGCCATCAATTACATCCTATGCAACGATGCGGCGACGCTGCTCTGGGCGACCAACCTCGCTGACATTGAAAAACATGTGCTTCTGGCCCGTGCGCCTGATTTGAACAGACCTACGTCGATTGTTTTTGACCTGGATCCCGGTGAACCCGCAGGTATTCTTGATTGCGGCAGGGTGGCGCTGGGGCTGAAGAAGATCTTCGATGGCCTGAACCTACAGTCCTTCCTCAAAGTCTCTGGCTCGAAAGGCCTGCATCTTACCATTCCGCTCAACACGCCGGTGACGTATGAAGTAACGCAACCCTTTGCCAAAGCGATTGCGGAATTAGCCACGCAACAGATGCCTGATGATGTTGTCTCCGAAATGGCGAAAAATTTGCGCAAAGGCAAGGTGCTGATCGACTGGAGCCAGAACTCAGATTTTAAGACCACCGTCTGCGTGTATGCGATGCGGGCGAAGAAGGAAGCTCCGTTCATTTCGTTGCCCATAACCTGGGAGGAACTGGCAAAGGCAGTGAAGAAAGGGGATGAGAAATTGTTATTCTTCAGCCCTGAGGCTGCCGTCAAACGCATCCAGAAGCTTGGTGATCTGTTTGCTCCCGTGCTCAAGTTAAAGCAAAAACTTCCCGGCACCTTTACCAAGGCACTGGCCGCAGGTCCGCCGCCCAAGCTTTCGTCCTGGCCCCGGAATCGCAGTAAAACTCGTGAGGCGGACAATCCCAAGGACAAGAGCCTCAACGAGTACGCTGCCAAGCGGGATCACCATCAAACGCCGGAACCGGAGGCCAAGACGGCGAAAAAGAGCAAAGACCACACGGGTCCGCGGCGCTTTGTTATTCAAAAGCATGAAGCGAGTCATCTGCACTATGATTTCAGGCTGGAGATGGAAGGAGTGCTCCGCTCATGGGCCGTGCCGAAAGGCCCGCCGCGGGAGCCACGGGAAACCCGGCTGGCGATGCACGTGGAAGATCATCCCATGGAATATGCTGACTTCGAGGGTACCATACCCAAGGGGAACTATGGCGCGGGCACCGTGATGGTATGGGATCAGGGAGTCTATGAAGACATCACCGGCAATGCGACCTCCGCCTATTACAAGGGAAAGCTGCATATAGTGATGGAGGGCAAAAAGCTCAAGGGCGAGTGGATACTGGTGAAGGACCGGCGAGATCAGGACGAGGGCAACCGGTGGCTGCTCATCAAGGCCGGCAAGCCTTTGAAGCTCTCCGTGAAAGCTGATGATACCTCGGTGATCAGCGGTCGCTCCATGGCGAAAATCGCCAAGGACAACGATGCCCAATGGCACAGCAGCACGCCGGAAGAGAAGCACCGCAAGGAGCCGCCACCGACCCACAAGGTTGTGAAGCCTGGATTTGTTGAGCCCATGCTGTGCAAGACGGTGGAGTCTTTGCCGCAGGAACAGGGATGGAGATTCGAAATCAAATTCGACGGCTACCGCTGCATCGCCGTCAAGACGGGTGCAAAAGCGACGCTCTGGTCGCGGAATCACAAATCGCTCAACAAGCGATTTCCCAGTCTTGTTAGTTCTTTGGAGTCCATGCCAGGGGATTTTACCATTGATGCAGAAATTGTAGCGATGGATGAACAGGGGAGGCCATCTTTCCAATCGCTGCAAAACAACCAGGACCCTTCACTGGAAGTTTACCTCTATGCCTTCGACCTCCTCAACCGCGACAGTGAAGACCTCCGTGCAAAGCCGATCGAACAACGCAGGGACCAGCTTCATGCCCTGATGGAATCTGTACCAGAACCTATCCGGCTCTCGCCGCTATTGGATGCTTCTGCAGACGAAGTGCTGGCAGCGGTGTCCAAGATGGGACTGGAAGGTGTGGTGGGTAAACGCAGCGGGTCGGTATATCAGCCGGGAGAACGTTCCAGTGACTGGATCAAGCATAGGACGGACCGGCAGCAGGAATTCGTCATCGGCGGCTTCATCCCGGGCGCTCATGGCTTTGATGACCTTCTGGTGGGAGTGTACGAGGGAAAGGATCTGATCTATGCAGGGCAGGTCAAGAACGGCTTTGTGGCCCGGATTCGTGAGCAGGTATTTACCAAGCTTGAAAAGTATATCACATCACAGTGTCCTTTTGCCAACCTGCCAGAAACGCGCAAGGCCCGGTGGGGAGAAGCCATGACGGCGCGTAAAATGGAGAAATGCCGATGGATCAAGCCCATGCTGGTGTGCCAGGTTGCTTTTGTGGAGTGGACCGAGGGCGGCCGCCTTCGCCATAATCGGTTTCTAGGCATGCGTGAAGATAAGAAGCCGTCGAAGGTCATAAGGGAATCCTGACAGGTAGTCGCCCGAGCGGGTTGCTGATATCTTGTCCATGCGGCCGAAGTTTGCCAGCGCACCGAATTATGGGGTACGAAGACCTTCATCAAGACGCTCAATGAATCCGTCCAAGCCTGCCCTCACCAAATCAAAGCTTTCGCCAGACTTGGCGGAACGGCGGGCCAAAAGACAAGAACGAAGGGAGAAGCAGCGGCAGGCCAATGTCGGGCGGGCGGCGAAGATGCATGCTGCCCGGCTGGCATTTGAGGATGAGCCAGCTCCTCCTCGTACTGACGCTCCGCCTCTTTGCAATGTCGGCTGCTCTGGCTGGTTTTACTGGCATTGGCGCGGAGCCTTTTATCCGCAGGATATGCCCACCAAGGATTGGTTCTCACACTATACCACACTCTTTCCCACAGTGGAGCTCAATGCTTCGTTTTATTCCTGGCCCACCGTCAATGCGGTGAAGGTATGGGTGAGGCAAGCGGGCAGCCGGCCTATTGTGTATACGGTCAAAGCATGCGAACTTATGACGCATGTAAAGCGGTTCAGCCGTACCAAGACACTGGTGAAGGATTTTGGTCTCATCGCCGATTTGCTCGGAAAACATATGGGCTGCTTTCTGTTTCAGTTTCCGCCCGCCTTCCACTACTCAGCGGCACGCTTGAAAAGCATTGTGGGCCAGCTCGATCCCACTCGTCGAAACGTCGTTGAGTTTCGCCACCGAAGCTGGTGGAATCCCAGGGTTTATAAGGCCTTCAAGAAGGCCAATATCATCTTCTGTTCATGCAGCGCGCCCCGCCTGCCCGATGACCTCGTCGTGACGGCAGATGAAGTGTACATCCGGTTCCATGGTCTCGAAAAATGGTACCGCCACGATTATACACGAGAGGAACTGGCCGTATGGACCCGGCGGATCGACGAAAGCGGGTGCAAGCGCGTCTGGGCTTATTTCAACAATGACAGGGACGCCTACGCCATCAAGAATGCGAAGGAGCTTACTCGTCAGTTGAAAACGCTGCCACGCTTCGAGGCTTGACCTGCATAGCCGAGCGACCAAAGTGTCCGGGAAGACGATCCGTGTGGCAGATGCTCCACGTGCGCTTTGGAGCTTTTACCTGCCAGAGCGCAAAGAAGACAGGATGGCTTCGCAACCATCGGGGAACCGTGCTGCCCATCTGGCTAGCTTCAAATGTGGGAATAGAGGGACGTGGGGGTGAACAGTGGCTTACACCCCGCACACTGTGCCTCTGATGTCGCGTGGGCTCGCTTGCGTGCATTGCTGCTACACTTATACCATTGTGGCTAAATAATTGCGCTTAATAGAGGAGTTGTATAGATTGGTCCATGGCAAGAGGGCCTGTTAAATTAAAGC
>JAQGPI010000575.1 GCA_028293175.1 Verrucomicrobiaceae bacterium
GTCGGGCAAGGATTGATGGGCTTCCACCCGTTTCTTATCGGTGCTGAGGGCCAGGGATTCGGTCTGATCAGGAGACTTGACGGCGGTCCCCAGGGAACGATCTAGAGCGGCGAGGTACTTCGCATCCAGCCCGGCCACAGCGGCGTTGCGCGGCTTGGTTACATCTCGGTCCAGCGCAGCCTGGAACTGCGCATCCAGCTCGCCCAGGTGGCGTGTCGCTTCTGTTTCCACGGGTGGTGATTCCGGCGGCGGAGCGGGCATTGGCTGCCTCATTGCCACCTCGGGCTGCGGGCGGGGCTCCCCTTTCCCTGGTGGCCGGGGCCGCTCGGATTTAGGCCTTGGCGCTTCCGGGCGCGGCCTGTTCACCGCAGGTTCAGGCCTTGGCCCGTCAGTCGGCGGCGGAGGGTCTCGTGTAGGAGGTGATATACTCGGGCTTTCAACCGGGTCGGCCTTGGTGACCACTACCACTTTCGGCGTGGTGCCGTAATCCTTCCACACGAGGTAGCCCAGCGCCGCGATGGCGGCGATGACAGCAATCGCCCAGCCTATGATGCCGTGCTTCACCAGCCGGTGAGGAGGAGGAGCATGCGGCGGCTCTACATGACGGGGCGCCGATTTTTCCTCACGATGCTCCTCCGCTTTTGCGACGGGCACGGCAAAGATCCGGTCCAGGTCACGTCGGATTTCATACGCTGTCTGATAGCGCCGCTCCGGCTCCTGCTCCATGGCCTTGCGCACAATGTCGTCCAGCCGGGGATCGCAGCCGATCTTCTCGCTCGGCAATTGGAAAATGCCGCGCGGGATCTCGCCAGTCAGCATATTATACAACATCACACCCACGGCATACAGGTCTGCGCGGCCGTCCACCGTCGCCCCTTCGGTCATGATTTCAGGCGCGGCATAGTCCGGCGTTCCTAGCGTCACGCTTGAGCCCGGCACCTGCCCGGCATCATTGAATCTGGCAAGACCAAAATCCGCCACCTTCACCTGGCCGTCCATGCCGATGAGCACGTTCGCGGGCTTGATGTCGCCATGCACCACCTGGCGGTTGTGGGCGTAGAGCAGCGCATCACAAACGTGTGCGGTGATCGCCAGGGCGTAGTTGGGCTCCAGCTTGCGCTGCGCCTGGATCATTTTGGCAATGTCCGTGCCGTCCACGAACTCCATCACAATGAACAGCAGGTCGCCTCCCGCGATGCCGAAATCATGCACGCTCACGATGCCCGGATGGTTCATCTTCGCCATCATGCGCGCCTCAATGCGGAAGCGCTCGGTGAAGCCCATCTCCCCATCATCCGCCCCCGGCGGCAGCACCTTCACCGCCACCGGCCGGTCGAGCGAGATTTGCGTGGCCTTGTACACCGCGCCCATGCCGCCCTGGCCAATCAGCGAGATGAACTCGTACTGCGGCAGCAGATCCTGCATCGCCTCCAGGGATGGCGGATGCCACGCGACCACATGGCCCGGGTGCTCATTCGGAGGTTCCATAACATCATCACTCATGTGTCGAAAAGGGGAAGCGCGCGATGTTAGTCATATTTCCCTAACGCACACCAGTCATTTTCCTCGCATTGGATTGCGCGACTTCAGCTCGCCGTTGACTCTTCCGCCTTTCACGCCCATCTGCGGTCACACATGGACATCGTCGTCTTCGACTTGGAAACCACCGGGCTCTCGCCCTATTCGGAGGAGATCATCCAGATCGCCGCCGTGCGTATGCGGGGCGGCTCGATCATCGAAGAGGAAGCCTTTGCCACGTACGTCAATCCCGGTCGCCGCATCTCGTCCTTCATCACCTCGTACACCGGCATCTCCAATGCCCATGTGCAGCACGCCCCCGTGGCGACGGATGCGCTGGCGGATTTCTCGCGTTTCGTTGCTGACGCCACGCTCATCGCGCACAACGGCCAGCGTTTTGACATGCCCTTCATCCGCGAAGCCTGCCTGCGCAACGCCCTGCCGGTGCGGCCTGTGGGCTTCATTGATTCCATGGCCTTCTCCCGCAAGCTGTGGGGCGGACGTGGTGGCCATGGGCTGGACAATGTGATGGCCCGCCTGCAATTGGGAGCCAACGGAGCGCGCCGACACGATGCGCGCGGCGACGTACAAATCCTGGCCGAAGCCGTACGCCGGATGTGGGGCAGGCTGAGCCCTGATTTTCATGCATGGCCGCTGCCGCCGGGCAGTGGTGTGCTGCCGATGTAAGTGAGTTTTGCTGCTCGCCTTGGCGGCTCTTTTTAGCCATGCTTTCGTCATTGCCATGAAGAAGTTCATCCTCGCCCTGGACCAAGGCACCACCAGTTCCCGCGCCATTGTCTTCGATCATGATGGCAATGCCGTCGCCACCGCGCAGAAGGAGCACAAGCAATCCTACCCGCAGCCCGGCTGGGTGGAGCATGATCCAGAGGAGATCTGGCAAAACCAGCATGTTGTTGCCTTCGAAGCCTTGCAGCAGGCCGGTCTGGCCGCCCAGGACATCGCCGCCATCGGCATCACCAACCAGCGCGAAACCACGGTCGTCTGGGATCGCCATACCGGTGCGCCCATCCATCCTGCCATCGTGTGGCAGGACCGCCGTACGGCTGATGCTTGCGAAGCTTTGAAACGCGCAGGCCACGAGCCGGTAGTGATCGAGCGCACCGGCCTCCGCCTCGACCCTTATTTCAGCGGCACCAAGCTGCGCTGGATATTGGATAACGTCCCCGGTGCTCGTGATAAAGCTACCGCCGGTGACCTCGCCTTCGGTACCATCGACACCTGGCTTTTGTGGAAGCTTACGCAAGGCAAAGCCCACGCTACCGATGCCACCAACGCCTCGCGTACCTTGTTGTTAAATCTACGTCAGGGCTGCTGGGATGACGAGATGCTGGCGCTGCTGGACATACCACGCGCGATGCTTCCCGAGTTGCGCGACAGCTCCGGCGAGTTCGGCATCGTCAGCGGTTCGTCCCCGCTCGCAGGGATTCCGGTTACAGGCATAGCGGGGGATCAACAGGCCGCTCTTTTCGGTCAGGCCTGCCATCAGCCCGGCATGGCCAAGAACACCTATGGCACCGGCTGCTTCCTGCTCATGCACACCGGCACCGAGGCTCCCGTCTCGAAGCACAACTTGCTCACCACCGTCGCCCTGCGCTTCAACGGCAAGCTCGAGTACGCGCTCGAAGGCTCCGTCTTCATCGCCGGAGCGGTGATCCAATGGTTGCGCGATGAATTACAACTCATCCGCACCGCCAGCGAATGCGACGAAGCCGCCGCCACCGTTCCCGATAGCAATGGCGTCTTTCTTGTCCCTGCCTTCGCCGGTCTCGGCGCACCGCATTGGGACCCGTTTGCCCGCGGCGCTATCTTTGGCCTCACCCGTGGAGCCAACCGAGCCCATCTCTGCCGCGCCGCGCTGGAATCCATCGCCCTGCAAAGTGCTGAACTCATCGAAGCTATGGCCAAAGACTCTGGCATCACCCTCCAGGAATTGCGCGTGGACGGCGGGGCCTCGCGCAGCGCCTTACTCATGCAAATCCAGGCCGATGTGCTGTCCAAGCCCGTCGTGCGTCCCCGTTGCATCGAAACCACCGCTCTTGGCGCCGCTTACCTCGCTGGTCTCGCCGTCGGTTTCTGGGCCAGTCGTGAAGACATCGCCCACCATTGGATCGAGGATGCAAGGTTCACCCCGCAGCATGACCTGAGCGACTTGAAACGCGGGTGGGACGAGGCGGTGAAGAGGTCGAAGGGATGGATCGCCTGCTGAACACCAAGCTCAGCCGCTTCATTGCATCATTCCCATACCAGATTACTATAGTGAAAGTGAATATCACCGCCACACAGTCGCCAGACCTCGCCGCATGCCTTTGTGCAGCAGCGGAGCGCGGGCGCGGCGATGCCTATTACCGGCTGGCGCGGATTGTCGCCCGGGTGCTTGTCAGTGTGCATCTGCGCCAGCGGAAAAAATGGTGTTCGCTGGCCGAGAAGCTCGCGAGCTCCGGAGTGGCTGAAGAACGCCTTGTACTGCAGGCCATGAACTGGCTTCAGCGCCGTCAGACCCCAGCCTCTGTCCACTCATGAGCTGGAAGTCGCCGCTGCCCAATTGGAACACAGTGGCCGGCCGTGTTTTAGACACCTTTTTTGCGGCTGTGCATGAGGCATTGCCCTCCTATGACTTACCCCTCACCGTCTTTGGCTCAACGCCCATTCAGCTCTGTCTTGATGAAGCCTTCACCAGCGCAGACGTAGACATCATGGTCCTGGATGAAGATGAGCGGCTGCGGGAAATCGCCATTGTGGCAGGGATCGGTCGTGCCGGATTGAATCCCACCTTCGGCGTGCAAATATGCCCACCGCATTTTTTCCGCACCACCCCACACTACCTTCAGCGCGCCCATGCGGAGACAAGGCATGGGTTGAGAGTCATCGTACCGCATCCGCGCGATATCCTCGTCGGCAAGCTGCACCGTGCGCGCACTGACGAGCAGATGAGATTGGTGTCAAAAGATCGGCGGGCTTTCCAACGCGTCCGTGAGCTTTGTGATGGCCACCCTACGAAGGATGAGTTCCTGGAAGACCTGATAAGCTGCGAACCTGATTTCCGGCCTGTTTATGATGGTGGTGTCAACGTCTTCCGCCTGAACGTGGAAGACGCCCTGAGCGAGGTCTATGGCCATGCCTTTGATTTACAACACGACATCCTAGACGCTCGGAAAGAAGAGCGAGCGCCAGCAGCAGAGCACAATATTGTTTCAGAGATGATCCGCCAACTGCGGCCCTCACGAGAGTAAGCAGGAACCGGAAAAAGTTCCGTTTCTCTATCCTCCTCAAAGATTTTGTCAGGAAAGTCCCTTCGCCCCCAAAGAGTGATAGCTGGTGCTTTGAGTTCATTACTAAGCGGTAATAAACCACTTGCCGGCGCTTGTGATACAACACTGTCGCTCTCCATGAACACTCGATCCTACCTTTTGTGCATCTTCCTGCTCGGCACTGGCACCATCGCCATGGCTGTGCCGGTGGTGAATTTCGAAACGGCCTCCGACACCGTCGCTGAATCAGCAGGCTCCGTCTTTGTCGCTGTCACCATGGTGCCTGCGCCCATAACGCGGACCATTGTGGTCTTCAATCCTACGGTGGCCGAGGCCAAGCTGGTGCTCACCGGTACTCTCGCCGATGTCACCGCCGTGCCCGTGAATGTGACTTTCAACGCGGGTGAGACACGGAAAGTGTTCACGGTAAAGATCACCAATGATGTCCGGGATGAAAATGATGAAGCCTTCACCCTTAGCTTCAAGACAGGCGCTGCCTACACCATTGGCTCCCAGCCAGATCACAAGATCACCATCACGGATAATGACACCACGCCCGCTGTCAGCATCACCTCCGGCACCACCAAGATTTTGTTCGCTGGCAATCCTGGCACTCCCTTGTTCCTGGATGCCACGGGCACTGGCACACCGCCGCTCACCTACCAATGGCTGCTCAATGGCAGGGCCATCGCCGGGGCCACCAAGACATCGTATTACCTGTCAACAGTAACCACGGCGCATGCAGGCCTGTACAGTTGTACCGTCAGCAATCCCGTGGCAAAGGGTGTGGCTAGCACCAACAAGGTGGAGATCGGCGTGATAAGCCACACCTATCAGAAGTTGACCGTCAAAGGCACCGCAGACGTTGTGCTCAGCCAAGTGGTCTCCGCCAATGTGGGCTTCCGGTGGTTCAAAGATGAGTCCGCCACCGTGTATGTTGCGACCACGTTGCCGCCACTGGTGGCCAAGTACTCCGCCACCAAGAACACTCTCACCCTGTTGAAGGCCACGCCCTTCACCCAGGTGGGCACCTTTGTTTGCAAGCCGTACCTGACGTCCAACCCCGAAGTCACTGCCACCGGGAATCAGTACATCATCGAGTACGTGCAGAAGGCGGCCAAGCTGCCTGCCAGCCTCTCCTTGAAGCGTGCCACCGTCGGCATTCCCTACACCGAAACCGTTACCGCCGCCGCCGATTCAGATGCGGTGGTGTGGGGTGCCACGAGCCTGCCCAAAGGGCTCGCCATGAACCCCGTCAGTGGTCAGATCAGCGGCATCCCCACCCTGGCAGGTAAAGCTAAGGTTACCGTCTCGGCCAGCAATGGCATTGGGTCGCCCGCCCAGGTCGCAACCTTTTTGGATGTCGATCCAGCGCCCTTTGTCGGCAATATTTCTGGTTTGATGGAGCGGCATCCCAGCAACAATGATCTCGGCGGCATCGTCAATATCACCATAACCTCCACCGGCAGCTTCACCGGCAGATACACCTCCGGCGGAGTTGTTTTGCCCTTTACCGGCCTTGGCCTTGGCTTTTTCCCGGGCGATTTCGTTCAGCCGAGCGGCTTTACCCAATTCTATAGCGCGACCGGCAAGTTTTATTCCCTGTCTTTCCACTACAATCACATCGTCCCTGGGGCGGGCCTGGGCACGCTGGTGAGTGCCGATTCGCCCGATTTCACGCTCAATCCAGTGAGCCTTAACTTCACCCTCCATGGTGGCCTTGCAGGTACCTTGCCCAGTGGTGGTGACTATGTGGGTGTGTACAATTTCTCCACCGCGTTCAAGACGTTTCTCCCGAGTGATCAGCAGCCGCGCGGCACCTCCATTGGCTCCGCCACAGTCCTGGCCAACGGCAGCGTCAATTTCATCATGCGGATGAGCGACGGCACCCTATTCACCAGCGCGAATGCCATCGCCTATGATCACAGCATCAATTTCCATGCCTGGCTGTACAACAACAAAGGTTCCTTCATGGCCCAGCCCGTGGTCACCCTGACAGGCACCGACAATGCGGACAGCACCATCGCCGATGCGCTGGCAAGCTGGAGCAAGCTGCCAGATACCACACCTGGAAAGCGGGCGTACGCCGCAGGCTGGCCGGGCAGCGAGATGAACCTCACCGGGCAAAAGTGGAAACCCAACAGCGGTGTCACGACCCTGGGCCTCCCCTACACGTCCGGTGTCCCCAATGCCGCGCTCACCTTTTTGGATGGGGGTCTGGATACCAGTGCCGCGCTGCCCAACGTGCAGCTCACAATCACGGATATCGGTGCCGTTGGTGCCATTCCCGCGCTCCTCAATCCGTGCAAAACCTACTTTGTGCTGGAGCCGATAAAAGGTTCCTTTGGCGGCACCTTCACCATCACGACCAGCCAGGCCAGCGGCCCCCCGATCAAACGCCCTGCCACCATCTATGGCCAGCTCCAGGGGAATACCGGGGTAGGCTTCTTCCTCCTCCCGAAGCTCCCGGATACCAGCACCGTGCCCCCGCAGACATTCTACACTTCGTCCATGCTGTCGGGCAGTGTATCGCTCTCTGCACTGCCGCAG
Source organism: Verrucomicrobiaceae bacterium (assembly GCA_028293175.1). Taxonomy (GTDB): domain Bacteria; phylum Verrucomicrobiota; class Verrucomicrobiia; order Verrucomicrobiales; family Verrucomicrobiaceae; genus CAINXC01. The sequence goes on from JAQGPI010000575.1 coordinate 7,338, forward strand.
GTGCCTTGACAATTTGCCACCGGAACGAGGCCGGCGCGCTTTCAGGCGTGCCGGCTTTTTTGTGAGAAAGCGCGCTCAATGCAAACCCGCCCATTCTCCGCTGGCAATCTGCGGCGAGCACCGGACCGTCCGTGAGATTTCCTCGCGCATGAGTCACTCCTTTTTTCACGGTTGGAAGACCCGCCTTTTCCATGCAAGCCAGAGCCCGCCGGTGCTCACGCGGGTCACCATCAGCATTCTCCTGGGCGGCTTTCTCATCGGCTGCGGCATCGTGGCTCTTCATGACGGCAACACGGACCAGAAAAACCCGGTCACGCTTGTCACTAAGCGCCTGCAGGAGCGGCTGGATGGCATCAAGTCCATGGACAAGGGCCGTGAGCGGGCGCTGGCGGGATGGCTGCAAGACTTGAAGCTTTCCTCTCTGCCCACTCCCGAAGATCCAAAGGTAGCGCGGGACATGGCGCTGAAGATCATCGAGCAGGGCAAATGGTTTGGGTTCGATGTTGAAGGCATCGTGCAGCAGGAAGTGAAGGAACCGGCCACCCAAGGCCAGTTTAAGGATTACATCCTCGCGCGGGGAGAGCGCAACGATCCCAACACCAAGGCCGCCAGGCAGCGCTTGGAAACCGCAGCGCAAAGCACACCTGCTCCGGCCTTTGCCAACGAGTTCTTGGGCGATCTGCTGGAGGTGGCCGGCAAAACCAGCGAAGCGATGACTGCCTTCCGCCGCGAAGGTGAATTTCCTGATGCAAGACGCGCGCGCAGCAAGGCCTTCCACCTTGCGGTTCACCGGAAGGACCTCCCTGCCATGCGTGAAATGCTGGCCCTGCCCGCTTATCAAAATGTCGCACCCGGCGATCTGCACCGGGCGGGGATATTGCTGGCGGACTGGGGCCTTGCGGCCATCAGCTTCATCCGCATGGAAAAGCAGAGCCTGCGACCACTGGAGCTAATTTTTACCCTTCTCACCGCCGGTCTCTGGTATGCGGTGTTTGTCCGCTTTGGCGTGCGTGAACGCTGGCGCTGGGTGCGGCCGCTGCCTGCGCTGCTGGCGGGAGTGGCAAGCATCTGGCCCACGATGATCTTGATTCATTGGGAGGAACTTCATCTGGGCCAGCAGGAGACGGGGGAATTCCTGCATGACCTCGTATTCTACGTCACCGGCGTGGGCCTGCGTGAGGAGGCGGCAAAGCTCGCCTTGTTCGCCCTCTTCCTCCCCTGGTTGCTCAGGCAGCGGTCCCCAGGCAATGCGTTGCTCACGGGTGCTTTCGTGGGGCTGGGTTTCGCCATGGATGAGAACCGCGAGTACTTCCATAGAGAGGGGGTGGCGGGCGTAGCGGTGGGCCGTTTGCTGACGGCAAATTTCTTTCATGCAGCTGCCACCGGTCTCGCTGGCCACGCCTTGTATGAACTGGTGCGCACACGGTTCGGCATGGCGGAGCGTTTTATCGCCACCTTTGTCGGCGTGGTGGTCGTGCATGGGGTTTACGACTGGGTGCTGGCGGCAGGCAGTTCCCTGGCCACGCTGGGCAGTATAGCAATGTTTTCCATCATCATTCTTGCATTGCTGGCGCAGCAGTTCTTTGACCGCCTGGGTGATCTGATCCGGCCTCAGCGTGGTACCATTTCGCTGCTGGGCTTGTTTTTGGTGGGGGTAGCCTTCCTTGTCGCCTCGGGTTTTGTGCTTGCCGCGGCCCAAGCCGGCACACTCGCGGCGGTAAGCAAAGTGGGCACTGAGGCGATCAGCCTCGTCCCTATCACGGTTTTTTATGCGCGGAAGTTTGTTCACCTGTGACGGCAGAGCTTGTCCGATGCCCCGCCATCCGCCAAGATGACGACCCATTCCGTTTTAGAGCCCCTCGTCCATTTCATGAATTCACCCGCTCCAGCGCCCGCCGCCGCCCCGTCATGCCAGGTCCTGCTCCAGCTTGTGAGCGCGCATTTGCTGCCCAACCTGCTCACTGTAATGGCGCTGCGGCCCCAGCGAATCATCCAGGTGCGCAATGGTGATGCGAACAAAAACCCGCGTATGGAGACAGCCACGGCGCACTTCCGTCATGCACTGCAAGTGCTGGCCCAGGAGCCGGGTTTCAAAGGCTACCAGCCAAAGATGGTGGAGCTCAATCTGCCTCATGTGGCTCCCGATCTGACCACTACCCGCGATCTCGTGGCCCACACGCTGGCGACCACTCAGGGCGTGACGGTGAACTTCAGCGGCGGCACCCGGCTCATGAGCATCGGTGCCTTCCAGGCTGCCGCAGCGCTGGGCCGCCCATCGCTTTTTTGCGATGCGGAAGCCAAACGTTTTTCCGATGGCAGGACGGGAGGTCAAGGCCGCTGGCCGGAATACCCATCCATCGCCAGTGCCCTCTCATCCCGCCTGCTGATGGCCGTTGAAGGCCGCAATCCCGACGATTGGCGCAGTGAACCGGCCACGGACCCGCTGCGCGCTTTCGGCCTCAAAGCGTTCGAACTGCGCAACCAGCAATGGAACGTGCTGGAGAACCTGAACAAGACGCTGCGCACCCATTTCTACACCAACAACGACCGGCTGCCGCACAGCGCGGATGAGTTGAAGGAGCTGACGCTGAAGGCGCTGCCGCCCGCCGCCACCTCCAGCGAGCCCGCGCGCCAATACCTCGCCGCCGCCACCGCCGCCGGTTTGCTGCGCGGCGATGCACAGAGCTACAAGCTGAACGTGCAGCCCAACAAGCGCGCCATCGACCGTGCGCTGTCGTTGCTCAATTCAAGCTGGCTGGAGCTCGCCGTGATGGACTGCCTCATGCGCAACCCGCGCTTTAAGGAACCCGCCTGGAGCGTAGAACCGGCGAAGAATGAAAACTCGGACTACAGCGATACGGACCTCGTCTGCGTGGATCAAGAGACTGCTTCATTGCGCGTGATTTCCTGCAAGGTCACCACCCTGCGCCCGCCTCAGGAACTGATCGATGCGGTGAAGGATCGCGCCATGCGCATGGGTGGCCCGGACGCCTCAGCCACGCTAGTGATTTTCAAGCCTGCGGCCAATCAAGAAAACGCCATTCGCAGTTATGCTCGCCGCCAAGGCGTGGATGTCGCGCTGGAGGCGGACGAAATTGTGAAGATGTTCTCGCCGCACGCTGCTGCGAAGCGCTAGCTTTGGCTCCTATCCTTTGAACGAAGCCCCTACCCACCACGTTCTAATCTTCGTATATCCTGGCTGAAACCTCAGTCTCACCCCTTGCCCATTACCCTGGTATGAAATGGAATTCCCGCCCTGCTCTGGCTGCCGCTTTCGCGCTCGCAATGTTCTCTTCGGTTTCGCAGGCCAATGACTGGCCACGCTGGCGCGGAGCCGATTTTGACGATCAATCCAAGGAAACCGGCCTACTGAAAGAATGGCCCGCAGAAGGGCCCAAGAAAGTCTGGATGAACGAGGATGCGGGCCTAGGCTACTCCGGCTTTGCTGTGGTAGGCGATACGCTCTACACCATGGGTGCCCGCGACGCGGCGGAGTTTGTCATCGCGATCGACGTCAAAACCGGCAAGCAGAAATGGGCCGCTGAGGCCGGTCCTTTGCTGACCAACAACTGGGGTAACGGCCCGCGCAGCACCCCCACGGTGGACGGCGACAAAGTTTACGCCATGAGCGGCAAGGGCCATCTTTCTTGCCTAAGTGCAGCGGACGGCAAGGTGCTATGGAAGGTAACAATGGAAGAGCTCGGCGGCAAGGTGCCCGGCTGGGGCTATACGGAATCTGTGCTCGTGGATGGCAACCTCGTAGTCTGCACCCCGGGCGGCGCACAAGGCTCCCTCGCTGCCTTTGATAAGACCACTGGCAAGAAAGCCTGGCAGAACTCGGAGTGGAAAGATCCCGCTCAGTATTCCTCCATTATTCCCGCGGATCACAACGGCGTGCGCCAGCTCATCCAGCTCACCATGCAAAGCGTGGGCGCGGTGAACGCCGCAGACGGCAAGGTGCTGTGGACCACGCCCTTCCCTGGCAAGACGGCAGTCATCCCCTCGCCTATCTTCAACAACGGCAAAGTCTTCGTCGTAGCCGGTTACGGCGTGGGCTGCAAGATGGTCAATGTGGGTGCTAACAATGTGGTGACCGATGTGTACGCCAACACCGATCTGGTCAATCACCACGGCGGCGTGCTTTTGTACAAAGGCAATCTCTATGGCTTCTCCGATGGCAAGGGTTGGACCTGCATGGACTTCGCCGCCGGCACCGTGAAATGGCAGGAAAAGAAGGCCCTCAAAAAAGGTGCCATCCACCTCGCCGACGGCATGCTTTATCTGCTGGAAGAAGATTCCGGCACTGTGGTGCTGATCGACGCCTCGCCCGAAGGCTGGAAGGAGCACGGCCGGTTCAAGCTTGAGCCCCAGACCACCCAGCGCTCCAAGAGCGGCAAGATCTGGACCCATCCTGTGGTCAGTGGCGGCAAGCTCTACCTGCGCGATCAGGAGCTGCTTTTCGCCTTCGATGTAAGCGCTGGTGCTGCGCGCGTGCCCTAACAGTCGCTCACGGCTTCTTTACCTTCTCTTCCGGAACTCCTGCGGCCGGGTGGCGGCTTCCGTCCAGAGCCTCGGGGAAGGCCGCAGGAACACCCGCACGTGAGCGTTGCAACTGCGCTTCGGCCTCAGCCGCTTTGTGCATTTCCTCACGTATATTCTGGGGCACATCGCTGCTGTCCAAAGGAGGCAGGAGTGAGGCCGTGCCGCCATTGTCGCTTTGCCAGGGACTAGCACTGGCGAGATTAGTCAGGTTCGTCACGCGATGTCTGCCAATGACCTTCAATTGCTGGCCGAAGAGGTAAAACACTGTCACATCCGACAAGCCCTCCACCGTACTGGTTCCCCGTTGAAGCACCGGCTTGCCGCGTAGGATCACCTCATCATCACTTACCAGGGCTTCGTTGCACAGCGCATGCGCCTCATTGAGCTGGTCCAGTTGCAGGAACACCCGGCCTTTGGCGCGCACCTTTCTGGGTTTTCCATCAGCCGTCTTGCTCAGTACTTCGATGTTATCCGCAGCCAACTTGGGCAGCTTTGGATCATCAAGGCGCTGCGGGGCAATGGAAGCAGCTTCCGTGAAGGACATGCCCAACAGCGCGCTCACACCTGCATCGGCGGCAGGCGGTGCAGTGGCTTCGGCAGAGATGGAGGAGACCTTCTCCTTCAGCGTCTTGCAGCCGGGCAGCAGCAATAGGATCACTCCGGAGGCGGCAAAGCTGAGAAGAGGCAGGGATGTCCGGAAATGCATGGCACAGGGTAATCGCTGAGAGTACGCAGGACGGACGGGCTTTCACCAGCGGATTCTTCTT
>JAQGPI010000586.1 GCA_028293175.1 Verrucomicrobiaceae bacterium
CTCGCGCAGGCTCGTCCACTTCATGTCCTGGCCGTCATCGAGAGCGTCGAAGAACGTCTGGAACTGCGTCTGATATGGGTGATCGCTCACGTCGCCGCTGTCCAGCATCTTGAGGTTCAGCTTGCTCCAGCCGCCCTTGTCCGTTTCCAGCTTCTTGGAATGGAATTTGTCATCCAGCAGGCTGCCTTCGCTGCCCACTAGATGTGTGTGGAAGTAATAGGGCTGAAGGCAGTCCACCACAGCGGCGCACTTGCCCACCCGCCCGCCTTTAAAATGCACGAGGGTCACGCTGGTGGTGTCGTACTCGTAGGGCTCGAAGATCTTGCTCTTTGACTTCGTGCTGAAACTGCTCACCGCCTCCACTTCCGTGCCCATGAACATGAGCAAGGCATCAAGTGCATGGCAGCCGGCTGTTAGGAGGGCGCTGCCGCCATCCTTCTTGAACACGTTCCAGCGGAACTGACCATACCAGGGACCGATGCCGTGATAGTAATCCACCTCGCCGTAATGGAGAGCGCCCAGCAGACCTTGGTCGAGCACGGCCTTCGTACCAATGAACTGGCCGCTGAAACGGCACTCGAAGCACACGCAGCCCTTCACCTTGTTCTTCTCTGCTGCTTCCACAATCTCGCGGCAGTCGGCGATGTTCATGGCCATCGGCTTCTCCAGGATCAAATGCTTGCCAGCATTAGCAGCGGCAATCGCATGATCCTTGTGCTGGCTGGGATAGCTGGAGATGTCCACCGCATGAATGGAGGGGTCCGCCAGCATGGCATTCAGATCGGTGTAGGTCTTGATGGGAGTGCCGTGTTTTGCGCTCACTTCCGCATCGTCCAGCTTGCGCGACGAATAAACCGCCGTCACCTGGGCCTGCGAGGTCTTGTTGATGGAGTCAATGTGCGCGCCTGCGGCCCAGCCGTAGCCAATCATCCCGACGTTGTATTTCTTCATAGTTGGAGAGGTTATTCAATCGACCCGGCGACGGGCGTTCTGTCAATCGAATGCCTTAACAGCAGAGTAAGGCTGCATACCGCAAGACGCAACTCACGCGGGGGTACTACTCTGCACGTCCGCGATGTACTCGCGCACCGCCCGCAGCGTCTCGCTTGCGATATCAGACCGGGCTTTCGCAAACGGCGGCCGGAACCATGGGAAGCTGCCCAGCAGATCCGGCGTAACCAGCACTTGCCCATCACAAGCCCGGCCCGCACCAATGCCAATGGTGCTCATTTTTACCTGCTTCGTGATCGTCTCCGCCACCTCCGCCACCATGCTTTCTAACACGCAGGCGCAGGCTCCTGCCTCGTCAAGCGCCAGCGCATCCGCAAGCAGCAAGGCCGCCCCTTCCGGCGTCTTGCCCTTCTTTTTGTAGCCGCCTTCCACCACTACGTTTTGCGGCAGCATGCCGATGTGACCCACAAATGGAATGCCAGCGCCCACAATGGCCCGCACTTGGGGTATCACACTTACCCCGCCCTCCAGCTTCACGGCTTGAGCGCCAGCTTCAATCAGGCGCGAAGCATTGCGCAAGGCTAACTCAGGCGTCGTGTAACTATGAATGGGCAGGTCCGCAATAATCGGCACCCTACTGACGCCTCGCGCCACGGCCTTCACATGATGCAGCATGTCCTCCATCGTCACCCCCGTGGTGTCTGGCAGGCCCAGCACTACCATTCCCAGCGAATCGCCCACAAGCAGCAGGTCCACGCCCGCCTCATCAAGCAGACGCGCCGTGGGATAGTCGTAGCAAGTCAGCACGGCAAGCGGCGGACCAGCTTGTTTGCGCTCGGAAAGTTGTGAAAAATTCGACAGCATTGTTTCCTGAACTTGGCACTGCGAACACTCGCTCACAAGGACTGCTGAGGGTTCCGTGTGCGATGAGGCGGTACAGAACCAATGAAAAGGAGGCGTACCAGCGCCTTTTTCAGTTCGCGACTTCTTTCACTACTGGTACTTCCGTCCAGCCCGTGGTCACGCGCTGCACTTCCATAGGATTATCGGCAAGACCGGCCAGCAATTCCGCGACGGTTCTAGCCAGTCCTGGGATCAGCCGATTTGGCCTGATATCGGCCAGCGGTTGCAACACGAAACGCCGTATATGCAGCCGTGGATGCGGGACGGTAAGCGTATCATCATCAAGCCGCAACTCACCCGCGTAAAGGATGTCCAGATCGAGTGGACGCGGAGCATTGCGCTCGCGCTCATCAGGACGACCATGGGTTTTTTCCACGTTTTGCAGCACCGCATACATCGCATGGGGTGCCAACGGGCTGGCGATCTCCACCACACTATTGTAGAAGTTAAGCGATCCGGGCGGACAGCCCACAGGCGCAGTCTCATAAACGGCCCCTGCGGCAACGAGATGGGTGCCGGGCGCGTTTCTCAACACATCGCCAAGTCCACGCTGTAAATGCGCAAGACGATCCCCTAGGTTCGAGCCTAGAGAGATGCCATACGTGGTGCTGCCCAGCGGCGAAGCCTCCAGGCTCAGGGGCGCATGAGTGCTACGCAAAGCAGCGTCCTCATCGCCAAAGACCGTTTGTTCAAGGTTCATAGGTTTGAGGTCGCAGGCGGTCATCAAGACAACGCTGCGCACTTACCTCACTTCAATCCTAGCACGTCCTGCATATCGTAAATGCCGGCATTCTGCGAAGCCAGCCAGACGGCGGCGCGCACCGAGCCGGTTGCGAAGGTGTCGCGGCTGCTGGCCTTATGCGTGAGCTCCACGCGCTCGCCAATGTTCGAATAGACGACGGTATGATCACCCACCACGTCGCCACCGCGCAAGGCATGCACGCCGATCTCCGTCTTGGTGCGAGCTCCCACATCGCCGAAGCGGCCATGGCGGGTGTCCGTGTCATAGTTCAGATCGCGCACTTCGGTGAGGATCTCCACCAGGCGCCGGGCGGTGCCGCTGGGCGAATCGGTCTTCATGCGGTGGTGCATCTCCACCACTTCCAAATCAAAGTCAGGGCCAAGGATTTCCGTGGCCTTGCGAGTGAGCCAAAACAAGGTGTTCACGCCCACGCTGAAGTTCGGTGCTAGCACCAGTGGCAGGGTAACGGAACCAGCGCGCAAGTGCGCCAGTTCATCGGCATTGTGACCGGTGGTGCCCATGACCAGACGCTTCTGGTGCGCCACGCAGGCGGCCAACAATTCCTTGCTGAAGTGGTGCGTGGTGAAGTCGATCACCACATCGCACTTCCCCAGGGCGTCCGGCAAAGAGTCGCCCACATCGATCACCGCGCCCACCTCAGCATCCGGGTTCGCTTCCACGGCACGAATGACCGCCTGGCCCATGCGGCCCTTGCTTCCGGTGACGAGAATCTTGATCTTGCTCATAGGCCGCGCATCAAAGCCGGGGTTGCCGATTTCAGCAACTACCGTTTGCAACTCCTAGACCGCCCCGCGACGGCGTCTGATTCGCCCCCACCAGATCAGCGGACCGGTGACAGCGAGCAGCGGCAACGAAAGACTGGCGAGACAGGTCAAGATGCGACAAGGCATGCCGAACTCGTCGCCGGTGTGAAACTGCCGGTTCCACAGCTTCACCCACCGATAGGCCGGTGGTGCCGTGCGTGAATCCTGGGCCATCAGCACCTCAGCAGTCACCGGATGGATATAGACATTGGTGCGACCGGCCGGTGTGCGGTCCTCGGGAAACCGCATGGTCACACGCACCGGTGCCTTATTGCTGTTGAGGCCTTGAATGCTGTTCACAGCGGCGCCGGGAACAGCTTTGGTGGCGGCTTCATACATGAGGGCAGCGCTCACCGGATGCGCGTCTGGATTAACACTGGGCATCGTGGGAATCGCAAGACGCGGCGGCATGCCGGTGAGCCGGCCCACAAGTTGCGAAGCCTCGTCGTCCCAATGAATCACAATGCCAGTGACCCCAAATATTAGCATAAAGACGGAGGACCAGAAGCCGAGCGCATTGTGCAGATCGAAATTCACCCGCTTGCCCGACTTAAGATCGTCCAACTTCCAAATCTTGCGCGGCCACCACAAGACCAGACCCGTGAGCGCAAGGATCACCAACATGATGGCAGCGGTACCTGTGATGAGCTTGCCATTCTTGCCTAACAGCAAGTTGGTGTGAAACTGATGCACCTTGGGCATGATCGTGTTCGTACCCGCAAGCGATCCGAGCACCGCTCCGTTGTATGGATTTACGGTGACGCTCCAGGACCTGCCGCCTGCTCCTTGCAGGCTGGCACTGGAAGCGACGCAGGGATCATCAGAGAAACGCAGGGCGGTGATTCTAGCCCCCTGGGTTTGCTTCTCTACCCGGGAGACAAACTCCCCGATTCCAAGTCGTACCCCCTCCGGCTGAACGTGCCACAGCTTCGGATTGAGGCTACGCTCGATCTCAGATTCAAATACCAGCACTGCGCCCGTGACCCCCAACAGCAGCAGTTCAACAGCAGCCACGAGGCCCACCACGAGATGAACCCAAAGCAAGAAGCGGCGTAACGTCATGCCGCTAGCCTGTCAGGAAACCGTCAGGCAATCAACTCTTTGATAATGCGGGCAGACTCGACTCCGGTAAGCTTCTGGTCCAGGCCCTGATACTTGAAGGTGAACCGATCGCTTTCGAAGCCGAGCAGCTTCAGCACCGTGGCGTGGAAGTCACGGATGTGTACTGGGTCCTTGACGATGTTGTAGCTGAACTCATCCGTCTCGCCATAGATCTGGCCACCCTTGCTACCGCCGCCGGCCATCCACATGCTGAAGCAGCGCGGGTGGTGGTCACGACCGTAGTTCTCGTGGGTGAGCCCGCCCTGGCTATAGATCGTGCGGCCAAACTCGCCGCCCCAGATGATGAGCGTGTCATCAAACATGCCGCGCTGCTTGAGGTCCTTGATAAGGGCCGCGCAGGGCTGGTCCACGTCCTTACACTGGCTGGGCATGCGGCCAGCGACGTTGGAATGATGGTCCCAGTTATTGTGATAAATCTGCACGAAGCGGACACCGCGTTCCACCAACCGACGCGCCATGAGCACGCTGTTGGCGAAGCTGCCGGACTTCTTGGCGTCGTCACCGTACAGCTTCATCACGCTCTCCGGTTCCTTGCTCAGATCGGTCAGTTCCGGCACGCTGGCCTGCATGCGGAAAGCCATCTCGTACTGCTGAATGCGCGTGTGCGTTTCAGGATCGCCGACCTGCTTGTAGGTGATCTCGTTCAGTGCGTTGAGCCCTTCGATGGTGCGCTTGCGAATGCTGTCTGGCACGCCTGGAGGGTTGTTGATGTAAAGGATGGGATCGCCCGTGCTGCGGAAGGAGACGCCCGCATGCTCGCCCGGCAGATAGCCCGAGGACCACAGGCGAGCGGAGATCGACTGCTCCTGCTCGCGGTTGCTCGGAGTGGCCACCAGCACCACAAAAGTAGGCAGGTTCTGATTCATCGAACCCAGGCCATACGAGGCCCATGACCCAAGGCACGGACGACCCGTGATCTGGTTGCCCGTCTGCATGGCACAGATCGCGGGCTCATGGTTGATCGCCTCCGTGTTCATCGAGCGGATAAAGCACATGTCATCCGCAGTGCCTGCGAGGTGCGGCATCAGCTCCGTGTTCATCCACATGCCGCACTGGCCGGCCTGCGAGAACTTGAATTTGGAAGGTGCCAGTGGGAACCGCGCCTGACCACTGGTCATGGTGGTGAGACGCTGACCATTGCGAATGCTCTCTGGGAGGTCCTTGTCGAACATGGCCTGCATGCCCGGCTTGTAATCGAACAAGTCCATCTGCGAAGGACCGCCCACCATGTGCAGGTAGATCACACGCTTTGCCTTGGGCAAGGATTGGGGACCCGCAGCGCCACTGGCTTGACGGGCCATCGCCTCCCCTAGCAAGGAAGTAAGTGCAGCGCCGCCGAGAAGGTTGTTGCCGCGCGTGAAGAAGTCACGGCGGGTCTGGTGCTGAAGAAGGTCGTTCAAGGGATTCATAGAAATTAGGATTCAACTCAATGTCGGCAAAGCATGGTCGAGAGTCAGTGATTCGGCCGGCCCTGCACACCAGCTCAGGAGAGCGATTATGGAGGAGGCAACAACCCAACCGGCGAAAGCAGAGGCTCTGTAAGGATCCTCGTCAATACACTCGCCATCCGGCGGCGCTTGCATGATCAAGCCATGGATCCATAGCAACACGCCCAATATGCCCGAGGCAAAGAGCAAAAGCTGAGCGGCAAAAAAAACCGTCTTCTGACTGGCACTAATCTTAGACGACCACAGCAATCCCAAGCCCACTACATGCGCCGCCATACAAGCGAGGACGGATGGCACAAACTGATCAGTCAGTCCCGGGCGAGTGGCGTGACTGATCATGAGCCAGACAAGTTCCCATGTAAGCGGCTTCGCAAACCCCACTTCG
>JAQGPI010000125.1 GCA_028293175.1 Verrucomicrobiaceae bacterium
AAGAAACGGGTGGAAGCCCATCAATCCTTGCCCGACGAAGATCCCGCAAATTTGCCTGCTACTGTGAAAAGCCTGCGAAGCACTTACCGCACCGAACTGGGGCGGATTGACGCCACCATGCAGCCGCTTGCCGTTTCCTTGCATGACAAGTATGGCCAAGTGCTTGCGGCCTATTACGATGAACTGTCCAAAGCGGGCAAAGACGATGAAGCGCGGCGCGTGGAGAAGAAACAAAAGCAGGCGGCGGCGAACCGCATTCTGGCCATGGCAAGCGGCTCCTCGCATGACATTGAGTACATCACGGAGGCGTTGCGGAAGGCGAAAAGTGGCAGTACCGAAGGCATTGTTTTGAAGGGGGCCGAGAGGTTCGAAACGCCAGAGTCTTTTGCGCCGCCAGTGGAGATCACGGTGGAGGCGAAGACGGAGGATACAAACCTGCGGTTGGGCTACGCGGCGAACCAGCTGATTTTTAACTGGGAGGTGCGGCAAACCTCCCTGCGTGTGGACGGCGGGGTGGCTGGGGGCCTGCACAAGGAAGGCGCGGGCCAGATTCCAAAGAAGACTTTCGTGACTATTCGGTGGGTGGTGAAGCCGACCTCCCAGACAGTATACGTTAATGACGAAAAACGCTATGAGCACACGGGGAATTACTCGCGTCTGGACCGGCCCGTGGCGGTGTTTGCTTCGGGTTCAACGCTCACTGTCAAGTCACTGAAGGTGAAGCCCCTGATTACGGCACCGCAGCAGAAGCCAGCGGTAGTCGAGACACCCGGCACTGCCTTCATGCCGCTGATTGCGGGCCAAAGCATCTATGGCGACACCCGGGAGCATGCCTGGGAAAGCATTCCGTCGCTGTTTGGTGCGCACATGTTTTCCCAGCAGGCGAGGGAGAAGTCGCCAGTGCTTGATTTGCGCGTCTTGTCGGATGGTGTGATATACATGGCCTGCACCACGCGCTGGGGCGCGGGCGGGTCAGGCGGCGAATGGAAGAATGAGCTTATCACCCGGCCGCAACTGGAGGCCCAGGGCTGGCGCGAGGTGGACGCGGGCGGCGGGCTCAAATCGAACGAGAAGGATCATCAATGGGTGGTGTTCTCGCGTGCCAGCAAGGCAGGCGAATTATTTCAATACCGCACCGAGAAATACCTGAGCCCCATTGTAATCATTGATGATGCCACCTGTGGTCTTCCCGACGGCGGTATTGTGAGTGACGACCGAGTGCTGGAGCCGGGCGAGTATCGCAACAAACGCAACGTGCTAATCGGCCGGCATGACGAAGTGGAGCCGAAGAGGCTCTACGCCGTGAGCATCACCAGCAAGCCCGGCGTAAGGGTTGTAGACTCCACGCCTGTGATTGAAAAAGGCAAGTGGATGGCGGATGGCACACGCTTCATTCGGTCGCGTTTGCAACTCCAGCTCGACGGTGAGTTGGAGGCGAAGAACAGCATCTTCGAAGCCTGCGAGATGAACAAGAAAGGCACCTGGTTCATCCCTTGGTACTCCACCAAATGGACGTTCGACAACTGCGTGATTAGCAGGCAGTTCATCTCAGGCTGGAAGCCGGTGGATGTGGGTGCGCAGGTGCGGCGCTGCACGTTCTACGGCGTGAAGTTTGACAAGATTCCGTACCGCGAGGACGCAGCGGAAGAGACAAAGCGTTACTGGATGACGATCCAGAGCTGCCGCTTCGTGGAATGCCAAATACCGGAGAGCCTGCTAATCGCCACGCGGGATTGTCTGTTTGAGAACTGCACCTTTGGTGAGCCCGAGCCTGCGATCCCAATGAAGTCGCCCATGGCGCTGCGCATCTACTCTACCGAGCCTAGAATCAGTATCGCCACAGGCCCTAACCGCACTGTGGAAGTCCTTCAAGCTTCCAAGATTCCCCATCCCGCCGGAGCCGCTCTGAAGCATCGGCGGGTGCAGAACGTAGTGTCGTTTGATGGACCCCCGCCGGGCACCTGATCAGAACGCAAAGCCAAAGCCGATGTGCAGTGCACCAATCGGCTCGCCCTCATGCCTGTTCAAGTTCACCCCGTAGTCCACACGCAGGGGCCCAAACGGCAGGCGGTAGCGAAGGCCAAGGCCCGCGGCGTAGTGGATGTCATCGAAGCTCGGCAACACGCTGCCTTTCTCGCGGCCCTGAAGCGAGCCCGCATCCACGAAGCCCGCGAGCTCCAGGTTCGTAGCGATTTCATAGGCGATCTCGCCGCTGACCACCTGGCTTTGCGTGCCGCCCAACGGCGTGCCGTCCCTGGCTTTCGGGCCCAGTTCGCGCTCGCCAAAGCTGCGCACGCCCTTGGCCCCGCCATTGTAAACGCGCAGCTCGATGGGGATGTCATCGATCTCCTCATTGCTGATCACGCTGGCGAAATGCGCACCCACCGCCGCGCGCCATTTGGTACTGATGGGCTGGTAATAAGAGACGGCAAAATCGGTGTGCGTATATTGCAGGCTCTTGGTCGTTCCAGAGACCCGGCCGCTCTCCACCGTTGCTCTGGAGGAGAAGCCCTTGCGGGGTGAGACGGGATTGTCGCGACCCTCATACACGAGGCTGAGCCCAGCCAGGGAGACGTCGTACTTCTTTGGGCCGATCTCGTCCTCGGTCAGCGTGTCGGACTTCACCTTATTGGTGGACCCTTCCACATACACCTCCGTGGACAGGCGCTTCGTGATGTCACGCGATACGGCGGCGCGCACGGCGAGCGTCTCGCGGGTGTAGCCTTCAAAGGTGAAGGTCTCCGGCTTCACGCCAAGCGACAGCGCGTAGGGCGAATCGAAGATGGCCGGGTTCCTCCATTGCACGCCCGCCTGGAAGCCCAGGCCAGTGCCCAGCAGATTGGCGGTGAGTGTGTTGCCGCTGTCCATCCAGTTGACGTTACGGTACTCAACCCCCAGAATGGGGCCCTGAAAGGTATCGTAGCCGCCGGAGAGCGCGACTGTGACTCGCTTCGCTTCCTCCCCGGTGAAGTTGAGCGAAAGCTGACCATCACCCGTGACCTGGGGCTCCATCTCCAGATGCTCAAAGATGCCGATGTCGATGATGCGGTTGTAGTAATTTTCCATCCGCTGGGAGTCATACGCGCGGCCCACGGAGGAGCGGAAGGAGGTGCGTACCAGACGGGTGGCACCGCGCGAGAACTTGGGGTCAAGATGGATGTCCGAGACGCTGTAGAGCGACCCCGGCGTGGCGGTGAACTGGATGTTCAAAAGCTGGCCCGGGGCCCGTGATGTGGTGTAGGATACCTTGCCAATAAAATAGCCGCGCGCCTGGATCTGGCCCTCGATCTGCCGGCGCATGTTCTCGATGCGCGCCTCGTTCAGCGGCTGTCCCTGCAGCGTTAGCGCCTGTGCCTGGGTGGTTTCGGCCATCAGCGCTGGCACGCCTGCCACCTGCACCGTGCCTACGTGCCATTGCAAGCCCGGGTGAATCGTCACGTTCACGTTGGTGGTGCCGTCAGCATGATGATCCGGCAAGGGCGGGTCGATGCGGGCATCGGCATAGCCCTGGGAGAGCACGTAGCGCAGCACCAGCAGCCTGCCCTCGTTGATCTCCCGCTGCACGTAAGGGATGGTCGATGAGAACTTGCCGACACGCTCCCGTGTGGGGCGCAATAGGTAGCCCCTGAGTTCCTCCACATCGAGGTTGGGATTGCCCACGAAGCTAGTCTTGTCCACGTGCTGGCGGATGCCTTCGTGAATGACGAGGACCACGTTTTTGCCCTCCAGCTTCCACTCCACATCGGCCCGCAGATAGCCTTCCTCAAGGTAGTTGCGTCGCACGAAGAAGGCGAGGTCATCAGCGAGCGGTGCCGAGGCCTCGGTGTCGCTGACGAGATCGATTTGAAGCACGACGACCTGATCCGTGGAGGTGGTCATCTCAGCGGATACACCGCGCAGGATCACCGGTACGGCGGCGTTCTTCACCACATGATCGCCCAGGGGCTGCGACTGGGGCTTTGGCTGCGCGCCTGACAATGGCAAGGCGCACAACAGCAGCGGCAGCCACAGCCAGAAGCATTGCAGGGACAATGGATGATCGCGGTTCATCATTCGAAGCGGAACAAGTAGTTAAGCATGGCGCGGAATCCGCCATCCCTGTTGGTGCTCCCCACGGCCCTGAACTTGCGGTTGAACTGATAGGTCGCAGTCACGCCGCCGAGTGATCCCTCCTGCGTGCGCTGCTGCACGGTGAAGCGGGATTCGGTAGGCTTCTCTCCCCGGGGCGTCGGCCTGTTGTGGGGCTTGAAGGTGCGGCGGTAGGCTTCCTTCGCCAAAAAGAGCAGCGCCCGCGCGCCTGCGTCATCGCCCGCGCCTTTCAGCCCGCTGGAGGTGGAGCCGGTGGCGATCAGCGAGGCAATGTCGCCTTCTGACAGCGGCGGAGTGGAGGTGAAGTGCAGCTTGGGGCTAAGCACGGAGCCGTAGCCGCGCAGCACGATGTCGTAGATGTCCACGGTGGATTCGGCCACGAGGTTGAGGTTGGGAGCGAGCGGATGCTCGCGCACGAAGGTCACCTCGCCGGTCTTCACCCGCAGCGTGCTAAAGGGCAGGTTGAGCTGCGCATTCTCCAGCATCCCGCCCCCGGAGATCGTTGAGGCCTTGCCCTTGCCGTTCAAACGGGCATCGATCTTCACGCCGCCGTTCAACACGTTGCCTAACAGGTTAATGGAATCCTTGGTCTTCAGCGCTACGTCGAAAGTCCAGTCCGCCAGGGCATCGGGAATAGGCAGGGAGCCATCGTTAGTAGTGGGGACCGCCGGTTTGTTGGCTTGGGCATCCGGCAGCGGTGGCAGATCGTTCAAGAGCTTCGAGACGGGTAGGAAGTTCACCTCCTGGAATATGCGGCCCCGGGTGAGAGCGATGGTGCCCGCCACAGTGGCGGTCTTCGGCGTGCCCTTGAGAGTCAGATCGGCATCGGTGCGCTGGCTGACTCGCTCATTGCGCATCACCAACAGGTCGCGGGCGGTGAGCGACATGTCGATCACGGGCTGCGCATAGTCCTTCAGATTGCAGGTGCCGGTGGCGGAGAGATTGCCGCCGGAGACGATGGCTTGCAGCGTCTCAACCTTGATCATCATGCCATCGGCGGTGATGCGCGCCTTGAGGTCCCTGGCTTCCGGCAGCTCTGGGTCCTTGGGTTCCACGACCGGAATGTCGAGCACCACCGCACCCACGACATGAGGCTTTTCGCCGGTGCCATCGGCCTTCATGTCGATATTCACGGAGCCGCGTAAATTCGCCAGCATCGGCGCGAGGGGCTTCACAAAATCGAGCGAGGGCTGGTGGAGGTTTACCGAAGCCTCAAACGGCGTCTTCATAGCCAGCGAAGGGTCTTTGATCACGGCCTCCAAATCCAGCTTGGCCGCGACATGAGCGGTCAGTGGCTCCAGCGGTTTCATCTGGCCGTTGAGGTCCGCGCTGAACGCTCCCTTGTCTAACAATACGGTTAGCGAAACGTGCCCTGGCTCCTTGCCCGGCACCTTCGGCACCCGCAGGTTTTGAATCTCCACGCGGATGCTCGACTTCACTGCTGGGAAGGTGCCTGTGAGGTCGATGGTGCTGCTGAGCTCGCCCTTCAAATCCGGCGGCAGATTGGCCTTCGCCGTCGCGGCGAGATCAGCCAGCGCGATCTTGCCTTCGGTAGCGATGTGCACGTTCAGCGGCTTCGACTGATCCAAGGGCAGGGGCTTCGCCTGCAAATTGAGCGGCACCTGGATCGTGCCGGTGATGAGCCTTTTGCCTTCACGCGAGAGCTCCAGTCCGGCTAGTTCCACGCCCGCCTTGCTGGCCTTGCCGGTGAACTTGGCCGCCAGCGGTCCGTAATTGGCAGTGAAGGCGCTGATGGTGGCGCTCTCTAGATCATGGCTGGCCTGCAATTGGAGGGAAGCGGGCTCGGGCAGTTTGTCCGCCCGCACCTTGTCCAGCTTCACGCTGGCATCGCCCTGCACCTTGAGCGTGTCCTTCAATGAGCCGCTGCCTTTCCAATCGATGACCACGCTGCCGCCGAGCAGCTTCGGCGGTGGGGCGGGGGCCTGCTCCACGGGCAGCAGTTCCTTGCCATCAGGAGCGGGAGCCAGCAGCACGGCGGAAGCGACATGGGCCTCGACATTCGCAGCCTTGAGCCCATCAATCGGTGCTGGCGTTACCACCACGCCCGGAGCAGCGGATGCTGCATTGACGAAGGGCTGAAGGCCGGGCAGATCAGGAAGCTCGATGTGGGCGACGCCAGTGAAATCCTGTGAGCCAGCCAGCGCCAGAGTGCCCTCCACATGCACGCGGTTGGTGGAAGGCAGGGTGACATCCAGTGCCGAAACCGTGGCCTTTCCGGCTGCCAAGCCCCAGGCGACATTCACCTCCGGCACGGGTGCGCCACGCCATGCGATGCTCTTCACGTTCACCGTGCCCTGGCCTTTGGCTTCGTCGAACTGCTGCGCCTTGAGCTTGGCCAGATCGAACTGCACCTTGCCTTCCAGCGCCACGGCACCGGTCGCCACATCGGCGGGCCAGGCGATCTGAAGCGAACGTACCAGCGCCTGGGGTTGTGGCAGCACGATCTTCCAAGTGGCATCGCTCTGTGAACCGGCGGCAAGGCCAAGGGTGCCGCGCGCATCGAGCACTCCATCGCCGGCATCAGCAAGCGCCTTCATGTCAAAAGCGATGGCCTTGAGATCGCCATTCACCTTCGCATCCAGGGCGCGGACTTTTTGCTGGTCGGCCTTCAAGTCGCGGCCTGTAAGGACAGCGGCGAAACTGCGCAGTCCCTGGTCATCCAGCTTCACCTCGCCGCTGCCATTCAGCGTGCCGCCTAGCTTCACGGGCAGGCCGCTGACGGCGTTTAAAGCGGGCGCTTCGAGCTTCCACTGCAACTGCAAGGGCGTGCGCGCAAAGCCCGCCCAATCCGCGGGTGCTTCGGCGCTGGTGGTGACTTCGATGTGGTTGCCGGCCAGTGCGGCGGACAATTCGGAGACGTCCAGCCTGCCATTGGCGAGCTGGGTCTCAAGCTTCACCGCACCGCCTTGCCACTGCTGGTAGGCAAGGCCGTCGGCGCTAATGGAGACGGTGGCATTGAGTTTGCGGGGCTGCATAGGGTCGCCTTTGGCGGTGATATGCATGGCGGCGAGGCGGCCCTGGAATTCCGGCGCGGTAGCCAGCCACGCAGCGGCGGCATGCTCATCCACGCCGGTAATATCCACAGTGGCGTCGATGAGTGGCGAACTGCCCTTGAGATCAGCCTCGGCGGCGATGACAACGCCTGCCTTGCCGCTATGCACGGTGGTGGCGAGGTTCACCAGTCCTTCGTCGAAACGCCCCGCATCCACAGCGAGTTCGTTGAGCTCGACATTCGGTGGCAGCTTGAGCCCCGAGAGCCGCAGTTTGGTGTTTTCGAGCTTTAGGCGCGTCTCCACGTTTTGCAGCGGGTAGCCGACCAGCGCGGGGTGCTCCACGCTGGCGATGCGCAGGGTGCCTTCCTTGCCGGAGGGCAGGTCGAGCGAGAGCTCGTTGATGGCCAGCGCCGCATCAGGCATCAGCACGGTCACGCTGATGTGATGCAATTCGAGATCGGGCAGGCCAACCTTGCGCAACATGTCCATCAGCGCCTTGCGGTCCATGGGCTTGGAAGGCTTTGCCGGGGCGGGGGCAGGAGCACGCTGGTCAATAACGGCGTTCACATCGTGCATGACCACGGCGCGGGCGATGGTGAAGTAGTCGCCCTTCAGCAACGGGTGAAGATCGTAGCGGATATCGACATGGCCGGCCTTGATGGCGAAGCCCTCGCCTTTGGCTTCCAGCCCATCGACGGTCAAGTTCGACCACAGGGAGCCGCCGACCTTCCAGGCAAGCGTCATTCCGGCGTTCTTGGCGGCGGAAGGAGCGAAACGGTTAAGCGCCCAGAAGATCAGCGGCCGATGGAAAACGATGAGCAATACGATCAGCGCCAAGAACGCGAAAAGCACCCTGCGCACCCACCGCCAGAAACGGCGGGGCTTAGGGGCAGCGGGTGTAGGAGCATCTGGCATGGGAACGGGACGGCGCACTATTGAGGCAAAAGCGGCGAGCGCCACCGTGAAAGGTTGACTCGCTAACGGATGGAATCGTGCGCCGGAGCCTTATGAGCGTGCCTCAAACGGCGATTTTTGGTCAGAAGGTGGCCGGTTGGATCCATTTGGCCCGAAAATTGGGTCGGATCCGGTCGGATTGAGTCGGATTTAGGGCTAAAACCGCGTTCTTGCGGCAGGGAAGTACAAAACAGGGGCATGGCCTACTATAAGCCATTACTTCCTGGGCCGCAGCCTCGTCTTCGATGTTGTAGACGGGTGCGCAGGTGCGGCGCAAAGTCGTCCTCGCCAGAATGAACGGGACATGGGCCTTGACGGCTCCGCAAAAAGGGTCGCAGAGCTGAGCAAATCCGAGGCTAGGAGCAGAAGCCTCATCGATTGTGGTCGATCAGGGCGCGTCCTTCTTTTTCTTCTTCTTGGGCTTCTGCGGCTGCTCGTTCATCTTCAACTCGCCCAGCTTGATGTTGATGTAAGCGAGGTCCACCACGTCATCGAGCTTGCCGTTGCCATCGCGGTCAAACAGCTTCAGCGGACCGGTGGGCGCGGCGGTGAAGTCCTTGGCCATGGCGGCGTATTCATCGCGGCTGATCTCGTAGTTGCTGTCCTTGTCGTACGGCTTGATGAGGGCCACGGCAGCCTCATCCACCTTGGGCGGAGCGGCAGGGCCCTTGGCCATGACGGCCATGGGAATGAAGGCGAGAAGACCGAGAGTGAGGACGGATGCTTTCATGATGCTGGTGAGTTCGTGGGTTACAGGGCTTCGTCTTGAAGACTATTTCATTGCCTTCAGCTTGTCGATCAGATACAAGGCGATGCTCTTGTGCTTCACATCTGGCGCGCCGGGATACACGAGCTCGCAATCGACACCGAGGGCCTTGCACTTCTCCTGAAGCTTCACGCCGTAGTTGGCGGTGTGGGTAGGGTCCTTCTGCGGCTCGCCAATGGACGGTGCGACAGTGTAATACAGGCCCACCGACGGATCATCCTTGCTCACGTGCTCGATGGGGGAGTACTCTTTGATCCAGGGTAGGAAGGTCTCGCGCTTCTCCAGGAACTCAGCGAAATGCGTGTCGCGGTCCCTGAGATTATTCGGGTCCATGAGGCCGAAGGCATGGCCGCCGTAGCGGCTGTTCGGGGTCCATTCCTTCAGCTCCTTAGGATCGAGCGAGGTCTGCGCGCCATTGACGGCGGCGCACCACAGGCGGGTGGATTCACGGGCGATGGGATCGGTGCTTTTAGGATCGGCCATGTCAGGATGGAAGGCCAGCCACAGGCTGCTGCAAGCGCCCGCAGAGCCGCCGGAGGCACCGATGCGCTCCTTGTCGATGTTCCATTCACCCGCCTTGCTGCGCACAAACTGCAGCGCGCGGGCGGCATCGTGCAGCGGCCATTCCACCGGAGGCTTCTGGCCCGCGAGAATGGCTTTTTGAATGAAGCGGTACTCGATGGAAACAACAGAAATACCGGCGGCAAGGCAGTCTTTTAACTCACCCGGATTGGCCTTTGAACCTGCCACCCAGCCACCGCCGTGGATGAAGAAGAGCAGGGGAGTGGGCTTGGCGGATTCGGCTTTGTAGAAGTCCATCACCTGGGATTCATCCGGGCCGTAAGAGACGTTCGCCATCGTGGGCGGCGGACCGGGAGGCGGCGCGGGCCTCGCAGCCTTCGGCGCCTTGGGGGCTAGTGCGGGAGGGGAGGCGGGAGCCTGGGCATTCAAGACCTGGCTGCCGATGATGCTGAGCGCGGCAAGGAGAGGGAGCGTGTGCTTCATGATGAGTGTGTGGGCGGATAAAGACGGTGGATGCAGGGCCGTTCAGGCAGAGAATTTCAAAAGGGGAACCCTTGTCTTCGAAGAATCCCACGCCGTTGGCGTCCAGCTTCAGCCGCATTACGGTCCACGACATGTTTTTCCTGATCGCGTAAACGCTTTACACCAAGGGCAAAATGTCCCTACCACTTTGGCTCGCGCCTGATCACGGCGCTGGATGCTCCTTGAAGAACTTCACAATCATCTCCGGCGCTTCCTTCAGGAAGGTGTGGGTGCCGGCGTGGATCACCGTTACCACCGGCGTGCCGGTTTTGGATTCGTAGAGGGTAGCGTACTTTCCCCAGGGCTTGCCTTCAGGAGCGCAGCCGTTGATCGTGCGAAGCTGGTCCATCATGAGCTTTTGCCACTGGAATTTCACCAGCGGATCGGCCTCGCCCGCGACATGCAGCACAGGCTTGGGCTTGAACTTCTCATACGTGGGTTTCAACGCAAAAGCGGAGGAGGGAGCCATGGCGGCGAAGACATCACCGCGTGCGCCCCAGAGCAGGTAAGTGAAGCCGCCGCCATTGGAATGGCCCGTGCTGTAGATGCGCTTGGGATCGACCTTGCAGGTCTCCTTGGCGGTCGCGAGCACGGCATCAAAGAACTTCAGGTCGCGATCATCTAGAACGCCGATGGTGCTCTGCCAGCCGGGCTTCTTGCCTTCCGGATCGGTGAGCCTGCCGGGCGTGTTCAGCCCCTGCATGTACACGACCATCGCCTCCGGCCAGAGTTCGTGATAGTGGTACATGGCCGCCGCATTGCGCATGGTGCCGCCGTGGCCGTGGAAGGCAAAGATCAGCGGCGAGGGCTTCTGATGAGCCACGACCGGCACGTATACCAGGGCCTCGCGCGTGATGCCTTCCACCTGCCATGTTTGATAAGACAGCGGCTCGGCGGCCTGGGTTTGGAATACAAGGCCAAGCAGTGTGGCGAGAAGAAGGAGGCAATGAGGTTTCATCGTGGCTGCCTTAAACAATGCGAAACGGCAGTGGTTGGCAACGAAATGAAGAGACGGCTCACATCATCGAGAGATCGTTTTGTTCTCGGAACTCCTGATCAACACATTCGAAAAAATTAGTCACTCCTTGCATAACCTCTCGCAGATTAGCCAAGTCAATTCCCCTGTCGCCAAACTCAAAAGGATTTTGTTTGCGATCCGTTGCAAACCGGAAGCCGTCTGCTTTTTTATCCGCCTCATGCATATCCAGAACGATTTGTTGCACTGCGCTGAGTACTTCCGACCCTCCATTTGATCGTTCATCGGCAATGCCGAGGAACTGTTTCCAAAGAGTATCTAGGTCGTGATTCAGCTTCTCTTTTGGCGTGCCAAAGTCTGTGATAATTTGCTTTAGAAAGAGCTCGATTGATTGCCTGTAACAAAAGAGAATGGGATAGATGACATTGCGCCTATCTACAACATCAGCCATCGCCTGCTCGATCAGAAGGTCGCCAGCTCGTTTATATCCGATGGGCAATCGATAGAAACGCTCTTTTGGATCTCTGATGACGTGTGCATCATATGCCCACGCGGAGCTTATAAACAAACGGTCTCCGTCCTTCGGCCAGCGGGCTTCCAGGTCTTCTTCTGGCAGTTCTTCAGTCATGGAGTTCACACACCCATCGCCAGCTCCAAAGCCCGGCGCATCGCGGCGGCATCGGGATCGATGCCGGTCCAGTGCTGCACGCCGATCACGCCCTGGTTCACCAACATGCCTAGGCCGTCCACGACGATGCAGCCACGGTCCTCGGCATCAACCAGAAGGCGGGTGCGCGGGGGATTGAAAACCACATCGGCCACCACCATGCCGGGCTTGAGCGTATCGAGATCGAGGGCCAGCCGTGCCTCCGGTTCATAGAGGCCGATGGAGGTGCCATTGATCACCACATCGGTACCTTCGGGGATGGCGTAATCGCCCTGCCAGGGCACGAGTTCAGCCTCCACTCTGGTCTTGTCGCGCAGCGTGTCCACCAGCTCCTGACCGCGCGCAGGATCGCGGTTCACAATGATGATTTTGCGCGTACCGACGAGCGCCAGCTCCACCGCCACGGCCCGCGCCGCGCCGCCTGCGCCGAACATGACCACTTGCTTGCCCTTGGGATCAATGACGCCTTGCAGCGAGGTGAGGAAACCTTTGCCATCCGTGTTCTCGCCAATGAACTGGCCATCGCGTCGCACCACGCAGTTTACCGCGCCAATGAGCGCCGCGGATTCGCCCAGGCTGCCGAGCATGGGGATCACCGTGACCTTGTGCGGCATGCTCAAATTGAAGCCGCGGAAACCCATGGCCCAGGCTCCCTGCACGGCGGCGGCGAGGTCTTCAGGTGCGACCTCCATGTTCACATAACGCCAGTTGAGCCCGTGACGCTGGAAAGCCGCCTCCACCATGGCCACGGTGGGATTGCCAGCGGCACCCTGGGAAATGGAACCGACGAGTTGGTGACAGAAAGAGTTAGGCAGGCTCATGGGAAAAGTGCGGGCATGATGGGAGGGTGTGGGCTGGATGTCGAGGCAAAGTCGCGTTGTTAAAGCAGCCCCATTTCGCCTGAGTTATTAAACCGCAAATGGAACCGGATGAATGCAAATAATACCGCTGGAAACAGGGCGTGTGGCGTCATCAAGGGTTCCCATTTGCGTTCATTCGGGTTCCATTTGCTGTTAAATCTCAGTGAAGTAGCCCAGTTGCGCCGCAACTGGAGATGGCAAAGGTCAAATCAAAAAGTCACCCAACGCCGTTGGTGTCCAGGTTTCGCCTGTGGCGGCTTCGCAGCAGCCGCATCAGGGCCCACGACTTGTTTCCCTGATCGCGTAAACGCTATACACCAACGGCGCGGGTCACCGAGATGCTTTCATGCGCAGGCATTGCGGCATCCAGTTGCGGCGCAACTGGGCTACTTGGTTACTCCGCCTTTTTCTTCCCTTTGCCTTTGCCATCGGGCTTAGCGCTTTTCACCCGTTGAATGGTATCCGCTGGCTCGGGAATGCGGCCCTGATCATCCACATCAATGATCCATTGATCCAGCACGCCGCGCAATTTCTTGAGCTGCGCCTGATCTTCCGGTGAAGTCGAGGCGGCGAGATTGTGAATCTCAAAAGGATCGCTGTCGAGATTGTACAGCTCCTCATCCGGCATGCGCGGCTGGCACAGAAATTCCTGAGCGGGTGTGAGCTTGCCTTCGGCGTGCAGTTGCTTCAGCAGGTTCCATACGGGGTACTGCTTTTCCTTGTAGGCGTTGGCGGCAAGGAAAGGAACCTCGGGCGTGAAGTTGTGAATGTAACGGTAGTGGCCATTGCCCACCGCGCGGATGCGCATGGCCGTTTCATCACAGCGATCACGAGTGCCGAAGACATACTCGCGCGGAGCTTCTGTGTGCTCGCCTAGGAAGATGCGGCCCTGCATTTTCGCGGGTTTCGGTGCGTCCGCGATGTCGATCATCGTTGGGGCCAGATCAATGCCATCAATGAGGCGGTCATCCAACGTGCCGGGCTTGAAGTTCGCCGGAGCCGGGAAGTTCTTCGGCCAGCGAATGATCAGCGGCGCATGGAAGCCTTCCTCATAACAGAACTGCTTGCCGCGTACATGCGACTGGCCGTTGTCGCCGAAGAAGAGGGTGATGGTGTCATCGGTCAGCCCGTCATTTTGTAAGGCCTCCAGTACGAGACCTATTTTGCGGTCCAGCTCCGAGGCAGAATCCAGATAGTCCGCCCAATCCTGCCGGGCGACGGGGTGATCGGGATAGTAGGGCGGCAGCTCCACCTGGGCCGGATCAGCCTTCTTCGGCCCTTTGTAATCGCGATGGGTCTCGCGGAAATTGAGCTGGGCGTAAAAGGGGCCGTGCGTTTTCAGGTCCTGCCAGTCGTTGGAATCGAAGTCCTTGCCTTTGAAAAGGAAGTTCCAGTCCGTCTTGCCGCTGCCCTTGAAATCGCAAGGCGCGGGCAGTTGCACCAGATTCGCCGTGAAGTAACCCGCCTCGCGCATCCAGGCCGTGAGCGGCTTCACGCCTTCCGGCAGCATCTTCTTGTCGAGCGTGCGATGGTTCTGCGCCCCGATAGAAACCGCATGCATCCCGGTCATAAAGGAGGAGCGGCTGACCGAGCACACCATGCCATCATAAAAGCGCGTGTAGCGCACCCCTTCGGCGGCCAGTTTGTCGATATGCGGCGTCCACACCTCCTTGGTACCCGTGCAACTCAAGTGTGGCCCGAAGTCCTCGGCAATGAGCCAGAGGATGTTAGGGCGCTTGGCTTCGGCGGCGTGGGCAGAGTTGGCCAGAAGGGCAAGGCAGAGGAGGGTGAGGAGGAGACGAGTCATGAAGGCTTTTTTTATCCAAAGTAGCACCGTAACGGATGCATCGGACTTCTTGTTACAGCGATTGGGCAACATAATGATTCCAAGAAATCTATTAAGAGCACTAGATTACAAATTTTGCAGCGTTCATTGCACCGGATTGCTGGCGGAAAGCGAATGCTATCGCCATTTTAATCTGGTTTGTTAATATGAATAACATTTAACAAACGTCTATTGATTGCTATCCTGGTCAGTAAAAAATCAAACTTATGCTTTCAAAGACCAAGTTCCAAGTCACGAAGCTGGATGCTGCCCGCAGGCAGCTAAAGGTTGCAATCTCTTTATGGTTCCAGAGCGGGGATGAGGTAGCCATCCATACTTTGGCTGGAGCTGCGTATCAAATCATCCACGATATCAATACCGCGAAAAAGGCAGGGACTCTGCTTTTCGACAGCCCCGTTTTCAAGGAGGAGTATCGCAAAGAAGCCATCAATATGTTAAAACGTGACGTAAACTTCTTCAAACACGCCGACAAAGAGCCTGATGGAGTGACAGAATTTCTTCCAGCTATGTCTGAACTTTTTATCATGGGTGCTACTTGGGGTTTGCAGAACCTAGGTCTGAAGTTAGATCTCGCGGAAAAGATATTTCACGAATGGTTTTGCTTACAGCATCCAGAGTTTTTAACCGAGAAGGGAGTCTGCCAGCGGGCTAATCTTCAGGGTATGAGGGAGTTCCACGAGTTAAAGAAGCTCTCGCCTCACCAATTCTTTAACATATTTATGCAGGCCGGCGCTCAGCTCGGGCACATCCGATAATGACAACAAACTAAACCGACGACAATCAAGGACGAAGCTCTCACAGGAGTTTTGTTGTCTGGATGATGGTGGGCCTTCTCTCCGAAGGCCAAAGCAGCTCAGCCTTGAAAAGAATAGGGGACGAACCGGTTCCAGATGAGACCGGCGATCACGAGGCTCGCCCAAAATCACCCGCCCAACCCACCAGCTTTCGCATTGCCACCGGTGCTTGCCCCGTCATAGCCTCGCCCCTTCCTCTCCTAAGCCCCCCCTTGAGACTTCCTGATGAGCAAGAGGGCGCGGCACGAAGGAGCCGCATTACCGCATTGGTCGATTCAGGGGAAAAATGACCCTTGGTGGAACGTTTGAGATTTTTCCGATCTGCTTTTTCCTCTTTCCTATGCCCCTCTTTTTTCGTCTTACCTTGCTCACGGTGGCTGTCTTTCTGAGCTGCCCAGCGCATGCGGAACAGTCCAAACTTGCGCTTGTCCTGGAAGGGCGCAGTTCTTGTGTCATCGTGCATGCGGCTGACGCGCCGAAATCTGTTCTTAAGGCGGCGCAAGAACTGCAGAGGTACATCGAAAAGGCCACAACAGCGAAGCTTCCCATCGTGGCGGGGGAAGCGCCAGCGGGCAGCCCGTTCATCGCGCTTGGAGATACTCCCGAGGCTCGCAAAGCCGGCATTGCTGTGTCGGAGGTGGCGACAGAAGGTTTTCGGCTTGTGAGCCGTGAGGGCAATTTGTTCATCGGCGGGCCGGACACGCCTAACAAGGAGCTGACGGCTGAGGGAGGCACAAGCACGGGAACTCTTAATGGCGTGTACACCTTCATTGAGGATTACCTGGATGTGCGCTGGCTGCTGCCCGGCCCCTTGGGAGAAGATGTGCCTGCGACGCCGACCCTGCTCATTCCTGCTGTAGACCGCACAGAGCACCCCTTTTTCAGTAATCGACGTGTGCCAGGAATACAGAATGAGAAGCCTGCCGTAGAGGAGTGGTCGGCACGGCAAAAGCTGGGTTTTTCGATGAAGCTGGAGCACTCGCATAACTGGCAGCAAGTGGTGCCCTCCACGCTGCATGCGCAGCATCCCGACTGGTTCCCCGAGGTGGATGGAAAGCGGCCTCCGGTTGTGGGCGATCGCTACAAGGTCGAAACCACCAACCCTGGTTTGATTCAGCATTACGCGCAGGCGGCGATTGAAGCCTTTAGAAAGAACCCAAAGCTGCCGGGGTTCTCGCTCTCTCCCACCGACTCCGATGGTTGGAGCACCAGCGCCGAGAGCAAGGCGCTTTACGAGACTGATCCACACGGCAAGCGGTCAGTCACGCCCCTGGTGCTTCAATTTTATAACGATGTCGCCAAGCTCGTGGGCAAGGAGTTTCCCGATCGAAAGCTCGCTGGCTATGTTTACGCCAGCTATCTCTATCCACCGAGCAAGGGGGTGCCGCACCTGGAGCCGAACCTCTTCTTGGTGGTGGCGCCAAGCATCAGCTATGGGTACCAGCTCTATCGCAAGGGCGTGGAGGAGGAGTGGGAAGACATCGTTAAAGGCTGGTCCGCGCAGACTTCAAAAATCGCTTATTACGATCTGTTCAACTGGTTGAAAGGAAGCACGGGTGCCATTACGCCGCCAGCGCCTGAGATCCTAAACTTCGCATTTCCCCGGCTGCTGAAATATGGCATCAAGGGCGTGTATATTTACGGCACTGCTGAATGGAGCCAGGCTGCGGTGAACAACTACGTGCTGGCGAAGATGGAATGGAATCCTGCGCTGGATGCGAGTGCCGTCTGCGATGAATTTTATGACCGTGCTTATTGTCCCATGGCGGGCAAGCAGGTGCGCGAGATTTACCATTTGGTCGATGCCGCGGTGAAGGTGTTCTACAACGAGGATCCTACCGCGAACTACACCGCAACGCCACGTTATCAAAGCGAGGTGCTGGCTGCGAACATGGGACGAATCGAGGATCTCTATCTCAAAGCGCTTCATGCTGCCGAAGCGGCGAAGCCAGCACAGCGTGCCCGCCTCGAGTTCTTCGGAGACAATCTTGTAGTCATGCAATGGCAGTTGCGTGCCTCGGGCTTTCTGCCTGAAGCCAAGACTTCTCCTCTCTATCGCAAGGATGCGGAAGTAGACAAAATGCTGGGTCGCATGGACCCCCGGTTTGGGGTTGAATTCGCACCGAAAATGAAACGCTTGGAAAAGCCTTTTCCGCCTGTGAGTGCGGCCTGGGCGCCCGCGCTTGCGCATCCGCGCGCTACCACGCCGATGGGACTCCGGGGAATGACGCGGTTCTTGTTTTTCCCCAACGCCGATCAAGATATCAGCATCACGGCGACCAGGATCATGAAGACAGGCGTCCTGGTTCGCTACGATGCCTACACGGCCTCCGGGGCAAAGCTGGCGGGTGGCATCCTGAAGCTCGGAACGCCTGTGCAGTTCCTGGGTTCCGCAGGCCAGATCTATTACGTCGAAATCAAAGGCGGGGCTTCGCCCTACGAAGTCGAATTGAAAGGCGCTCCTTATGTGCTCGCGGCCGACGCTGAACCTCGCGGCGTCCATCTTTCTGGGAAAGCCACGCCGCTTTACTTTCGTGTGCCCGCAGGCATGCCGCAATTCACCCTCTCGGTGAGCAGCGAGGCACCAGGAGAGACAAGCCTCAGCCGCCTGTATGATCCCAATGGCAACCTCGTTAAAACCCTGGATACACAGACTGAGGCGGTCGCCAAAGCGACGATTACTCCTGCAGATGCGGGAGGGAAGATGGAAGGCTTCTGGTGCCTTTCAGTGGAGAAGGCACCGAAAGGGGGCTTTGACGATGTTTTTGTCGCATTGGACCCGGCCCTGCCACAATGGTTCACCCTCGATCCTCAACAGCCATTGACGATCTCGGCGCTGAAGAGCTTAAAATAGCAGGGCAGGCCCCTGAAGCGAAGTCTCCAATAAGCGCACAAGCCGCCACCTTTCGCATTGCCACGCGTGCTTCTCCCGTCATAGTCTCGCCCCTTCCACTCCCAGCCCCAGAAGCGATTCGCCATGAGCAAGAAGCAGAGCACCAAGAAGGCCCCGGCCAAACCCGCCGCTAATAAGACCGCAGCCGCGAAGAAGAGCACGAGCAACTTCATGTCCGTCTCAACGGAGAGCCGGGTGTTCAAGCCCAGCGCGGAGTTTTCCAAGAAGGCGCGTATCAGCAGCATGGCGCAGTACAAGAAGCTCTATGACGAGAGCATCAAGACCCCGGATAAGTTTTGGGCGCGCGAGGCGAGCGAACTGACGTGGCAGAAGAAGTGGACGAAGGTGTGCGAATGGAAGCCGCCCTTTGCTAAGTGGTTCATCGGCGGCAAGCTCACCGTGGCCGAGAACTGCGTGGACCGTCACCTGACCAATGGCCGCAAAAACAAGGCGGCGATCATCTTTGAAGGCGAGCCGGGTGACACCCGCACGCTGACCTATCAGCAGCTTCATTATGAAGTGTGCAAGTTTGCAAATGTGCTGAAGGCGCATGGCACGAAGCCAAAGGACCGGGTGCTGATTTACATGCCAATGATTCCCGAGGCGGCGATCGCGATGCTGGCCTGCGCGCGCATCGGTGCCACCCACAGTGTGGTGTTCGGCGGCTTCAGCTCGGCCTCGATCACGGACCGTCTGCATGACTGCCAGGCGAAGATCATCATCACGGCGGATGGCGGTTATCGTCGTGGTGGCGTGGTGCCGCTGAAGGCGAACGTGGATGCCGCACTCAAGGAGCCCTCCAATGTGGAGCGCGTGATCGTTGTGAAGCGCACCGGCCAGGACGTCGCCATGCAGGAAGGCCGCGATTTCTGGTATTCCGACGAAGCCGCGAAGGTGAACGCCACCTGCCCTGCGAAGGGTTTCGACAGCGAACACCCTCTGTACATTCTTTACACCTCGGGCTCCACGGGCAAGCCGAAGGGCATCCTGCATACGAGCGGCGGCTACCTCACCGGCACGTACAGCACGAGCAAGTACGTGTTCGACCTGCAGGACGATGACATCTACTGGTGTACGGCGGACGTGGGCTGGGTGACCGGTCACAGCTACATGGTGTATGGTCCGCTGGCCAATGGCGCGACCGTGGTGATGTATGAAGGCGCGCCGAACTGGCCTGAGCCCGACCGTTTCTGGGAGATCATCGAGCGCCTGAAGGTGACGATTCTCTACACTGCGCCGACGGCGATCCGCGCCTTCATCAAGTGGGGCGATGCCTGGGTGAAGAAGCATGACCTTTCCTCCCTGCGCCTGCTGGGCAGCGTGGGCGAGCCGATCAATCCAGAGGCCTGGATGTGGTATCACAAGATGATTGGCGGCGGTCGCTGCCCGATTGTGGACACCTTCTGGCAGACGGAAACCGGCGCGATCATGATTACGCCGCTGCCCGGTTGCACGCCCACCACGCCCGGCACGGCCACGCTGCCGTTCTTCGGCGTTGATGCCGCGATCCTGGATGAGGAAGGCAATGAAGTGGGGCCGAACGAAGGCGGCAAGCTTGTGGTCCGCAAGCCCTGGCCGTCCATGCTGCGCACCATCTATGGCGACACTGAGCGGTACAAGTCCGCCTACTGGGGCACGTACAA
>JAQGPI010000612.1 GCA_028293175.1 Verrucomicrobiaceae bacterium
GGGCGACCACAATTCCAAGGAAAAGCTGGAGGCCATGCCCAAAGACCAGCGCCCATCCTTCAAGACCTACGCCACCACCCACACCAATGAGCAGATGCTCAATCGCTTGGTGGACGGCACCAAGGCCAAGGTGATGGAATTGGTATGGCCCAGCCAGACCCTCATCAACAAGAAGAACCCCAAGCCATGGAAGGGCGTGCTGGAGTGGCGCGGCCTTTACCTTGGCTGGCTGGCGTTGATCCTCATAGGCCTGATGTTCGCCATGCGCTTCGCCACGCCCCGGCCTGCCCATGCAGCGCAGCGCTTGCATCCCGAGACGGCGGCGCAAAGCCTCTTCGTCATCATGTCGGTGGTGGGCTTTTCACTGGCCTATGGCTGGTACACGCCCATCGGTCGCGGTGATCGCTTCATGCTCTCCCTTTACGCCCCCATCGTGCTGTCTCTGGTATGGGCCTGCGAGAGCCTGCTGCGCCGTGCCGACCGTCGGGGTGCTTCGCCGTGGCTTTGGCGCGGCTACGGCATCGCCCAGTGCGTATTGATTGCTGCTGTCTCCTGGCGGCTGGTGGAAATTCTGCGCTTTCCGCAGTTTCGCAGTTGATCGCTTTGCAGGGTCTTCTAAACATCTGGCATGCTAAAACTCACGATCCTCGGCAGCGGCAGTTCCGGCAACTGCACCGTCGTGTCCACGGATCACACCACGCTGCTGGTCGATGCCGGCCTCAGCGCCAAGCAGATCACGCTGCGACTAGAAGCCGCGGGCTTCGATCCTGCCAGTCTCGACGGCATCCTGCTTACCCATGAGCACGGCGATCACACCGCCGGCCTGGAGATCTTCACGAAGAAATGGGGTGTACCCATCTATGCCACCTCCCTCACCCAGGAATGCATCGAGCATCAATTCCGCCATTCGCCGCGCTGGAAGCTCATGCGGACCGGCAGCCCCTTCGAATTGAAGGACCTGCGCATCGAGTGCTTCTCTGTCCCCCATGATGCCGTTGATCCCGTGGGCTTCATCCTTCAGGACATCGAATCCAAGCTCGGCTTCGTCAGCGATGTCGGCTTCATCACCAATGTGATCCGCGACCGCTTGCAGGGCGCTCACACGCTCTTCCTTGAGGCCAATTATGATACCCACCTGCTGGAAGCCGATGACAAGCGTCCCTGGTCCACCAAGCAGCGCATCAGTTCCCGGCACGGCCATCTTTCCAATGAGCAGGCCGCCGAACTCGTCGCCGCCATCGCCCACGACACACTACATCAAGTGATCCTGGGCCATCTCAGCGAAGACTGCAACCACCCCGACACCGCCGTCGGCTTCATCCGCGAAGTGCTCACCGAACGCAGCTTCCACGAGGTGGATGTGTGGTGCGCGGACCGCAAGACCGCCAGCACCACGCGCGACGTCGCCAAGCGCCGACCGATACCTGTAGCCGAAACTCGGCCTGTGGTGCAGGCCTGCTTTGAGCTTGAGTTTGTGTGATAAACATCCTTGAAATCTTTGTCAGCGAACGGGTAAAAGGGGTGTCAAAAAGGAGCGTGGACACTCCTGTCGGTGCTCCCTTCCGTGCCTCAAAGCGTGTGCCGCTGCCGGAAGTGCTTTGGGCTCAAACCCGTACGTTTGCGAAACTGCTGGGTAAAGGCGCTGTGATCGCAAAAGCCATGATCCAGCGCGATCTGTGAAATGGGATCAGAGGTCTTCGCCAGCGCTTCCGCCGCGCTTTGAATACGGATGCGCAGCATCAACTCATGCGGTGTGATGCCAAGCGCGGTGCGCAGCTTGCGATGCAACTGGCGTTCTGAGAGCCGGACGGCCTGCGCCAGATCGGCAACAGTGACATTGCGATGCACATTCTTGCGCAGATAATTCATCGCCCGCGCCGCCTCCTGAATCTCGTGCTGCATCATGCGTTTCTCGTCGCGCCGCGTGACGCCCATCACGCCGATGATCTTTCCCTGGCAGTCCCGCACGGGCAGTTTGTTGCACAGAAACCACTCGAATTTCCGCTGCTCATCGTACCACAACTCCAGGCGATTGATCAACGGCTTGCCAGTGCGGATCACGTGCAGATCATCGCGCAGGAAGCCCTTCGCCACCTCCGGCGGGAACCACCTTTCATCCGTGGTGCCCACCAGTTCACTTTCATCCTTGATGCCGAAGCGGTCAAAGGTGGCGCTGTTGGCGGCGATGTGCCGCCCCTGATCATCTTTCACAAAGAAGAAGACCCCTGGAAGATGCTCGAATACCTCCCGAACGCCCTGGGGATCGGCCATGCGGGCAAAGAACTCGGCTTGCAGCGGTGGCGACCTCATGGCAGGACTTTAACATTCTTTGGCAGGAAGACACCAAAGAACCGCTTGTCGCGTACGGTATCTTTGCCTATGACCAAACGTCCCATGTGCCTGACCAAGGCGCTGCTTTCATCCTTCATCGCCATCGCGGGCCTCGCTCAAGCGGCATGGAATCCTGCTGACTTTCCGCCGCAGCCGCCGGTGAAAGCCTCGTCGGCGCAAGAGGAGGCGAAGACTTTCACGCTGCCTCCCGGCTATCACATGCAGTTGATCCTGAGCGAGCCTCAGATCCAGGAGCCGGTGACGATGGCCTTCGATGCCAATGGCCGCTTGTTCGTGGCGGAGATGCTCAGCTACATGCAGGACATCAATGCCACGGGTGAGATGGAGCCGGTGAGCCGCGTGTCCATGCACTGGTCGAGCAAGGGTGATGGCGTATTCGATAAGCATACGGTGTTTGCCGACAAGCTGAAGCTGCCGCGCCTGCTGCTACCGATGGCTGAAGGCGTGCTCATTGGCGAGACTGACACCAACGACCTCTACCTTTACAAGGACACGAATGGCGATGGCGTGAGTGATGAAAAGAAGCTCGTGTATAGCGGCGGGCCGCGCGGCGGCAATCTGGAGCATCAGCCCAGCGGCCTGACCATGGCCATCGATAACTGGCTCTACATGGCGGGCAACGACTACCGACTGCGCTGGAAGGACGGTCAGCTCATCAAGGAGAATATCCCCGGCAATGGCGGCCAGTGGGGCGCGACGCAGGATGACGACGGCAAGCTGTGGGTGGTGAATGCGGGCGGCGAACGCGGTCCGGTGCACTTCCAGCAGCACACGCTGTACGGCAACATCTTCAATCACAATGAGTTCGAGCCCGGCTTTGAGGTTGTGTGGCCGGCTATGGGTTTGCGCGATTTCCAGGGCGGCCCGGATCATTCGCGCGAAGACAACACGCTCAATCATTTCACTGCGACCTGCGGCGGCGAGATCTATCGCGGCGATCAACTGCCCTCGGAGCTGAAGGGCAACCTGTTCTTCTGCGAGCCCGTGGGCCGCCTGCTGCGTCGCACGCAGATCGAGGTCACCGACGGCATGACCATTCTGCACAACCCGTACCCGCAGAACGAATTCATGCGCAGCACTGATGCCTGCTTCCGCCCGGTGGACATGAAGACAGGCCCTGACGGCACGCTCTACATTGCGGACATGTACCGCGGCATCATTCAGGAAGGTGCCTGGGTGATGCCAGGACAGTATCTCACACTAGTGATCCAGCAGCACAGTATGGACAAGATCATTGGCCGCGGCCGTATCTGGCGTCTGGTCCACGATACCACCAAGCCAGTACCCGCGCCAAAGTTGGCCGAAGCCTCACCAGCTGATCTCGTCGCCACGCTGGAACATGCCAACGGCTGGCATCGCGATACTGCGCAGAAGCTTCTCGTGATGAAGCACGATGCCAGCGTCGCGCCCGCTCTCAACACCATGGTGCGCCGCAGCCCCAATCCGCTGGCGCGCATGCATGCCCTGTGGACGCTGGAAGGCCTGGATTCTCTCACCGCCGACACCGTGCGCGTCGCGTTGAAAGACAAGGAGGCGCGCGTGCGCCATGCGGGTATTCGCGCCAGCGAGACCTTGCTCAAGGCAGGCGATGAAACGTTCAAGGCCGATGTCATGGAGCTGGCCAAAGACGCGGATGCCAGCGTCGCGATTCAGGTGTTGCTCACCTCCAAGTTGTTAAACTGGAAGGACTACAAGAAGTTCGTCAACAGCAGCGCGCTGGCGCATCTTTCGAAAGGCGTCAAAGAAGTGGCGGCACAGATCGTGACTGGCAACGCCGACTTCCCCAGGGACTTCAACAAGGAGCAAAAGGACGTGCTTGCCAAAGGCCAGTCCATCTACCAGCAGCTCTGCTACACCTGTCATGGGCTCGATGGCAACGGCACCATCATCCAGGGCCCCACAGCCAACAGCACTATCGCGCTGGCACCACCCTTGTCGAAATCCAAGCTCGTGCTTGGGCCGAAAGAAGGCATTCTGCGGGCCTTGCTGCAAGGCGTCACGGGGCCGGTGAACCGCAAAACTTATCAAGGCCAAATGATCCCCATGGCCAGCAACGACGATGCCTGGATCGCCGCCGTGACCAGCTATGTGCGCAACCGCCTGGGCAATTCAGTGAACATGATCGAGCCCGCCGATGTGGCGCAGGCTCGCAAAGAAACCGCTGAGCGCAAGCTGCCCTGGACCGAGGAAGAGCTCTTTGCCGCCTGTCCTTCCGTCCTGACCAATCGTAAGGATTGGAAGGTCACCGCCAGCCATAAAAGTGAGGCCGCCGCTCGCGCCATTGATGGCCAGCAAAACACGAGCTGGGACAGCGTGGATCACATGAACAACAAGATGTGGTTCACCATTGAACTGCCTGCCGAAGCCCTCATCTCCGGCATCCGGCTAGACGGCCTCAACAGCAACGGGCACTTCGCTCGCGGCATGAAAATTGAAGTGTCCGCCGACGGCAGCCATTGGAACAAGCCGGTCTTCGATGGCTCCAATGCCACCTCCATCAGCGACATCTTCTTTGCTCCCACGAAAGCCAAATTCATCAAGGTAAGCCAGACCAACAACGGCGGGCAAAAGACCAACTGGATCATTCATGAGATCGACCTTTACACACCCAAGGGTGGAGCGCCGACCACCGCAGGGAAGTGAAAACCGCATCCATTTGTTCTATCACCATGAATTTTCTTTCCCGCTTATTCCTCCTGAGTGCGCTTGTCGCACTGCCCTTATTCCCGGCACTTGCCGAAGCCAAGCGCGTGCTCGTCTGCACCGTGACCAGCGGCTTCCGCCATGGGCCTTCCATTCCATGGGCTGAAAAGACCCTGCAAAAGCTTGGCGAGGAGTCCAACGGTGCTTTCACCATTGTTGGCCTCGTTCAGCAGCCGCCTATCAAGGTCCAGGGCGCACCGAACAAGCCCAAGGATCTTGCCGTCGGTGCCGATGAAGTCACCAAAAAGAAGTACGCGGATGAGATGAAGAAGTATCTCGCTGCCGTTGAGAAATGGACTCCCGAAGTGCAGGCTGCGGAGAAGGCCAAGCAGGTGCAGCTCGACGCTGGCATCAAGAAGAACCTGGAACGCCTCAGCCCTGCCAACCTTAAAGCAGAGAAGATCGACGGCGTGATCTTTGCCAACACCACTGGCGATCTGCCGCTGCCTGATCCCGAGGGCTTCATCAAGTGGATCGAGGCCGGGCATGCCTTCATGGGCATGCACAGCGCCAGCGATACCTTCCACCACTTCCGCCCCTATATCGAAATGCTGGGCGGCGAGTTTCAGGCTCACAATGCGCAGGTACCCGCCGATCTCGTTGCTGCCGACACCGCTCACCCGGGCAATGGGGGCAATGGTGCGGCCTGGAATCTCGGCCAGGAGGAAATGTACCACATCAAGAACCTGGACCGCGGCAACGTGCACATGCTGTGGTTCATGCGCCACGATCCCAACGAGACGGCCAAGGAACTCTTCTTCCCGGTTTCCTGGTGCCGCAAGGCCGGCAGCGGGAAGGTGTTCTATACTAGCCTGGGCCATCGGGAAGACCTGTGGAGCGACTCCCCGGAGATCAAGGAACGCAAGAACAGCGTGGAGATCAGCCGCCAGTACCAAGCGCACATCCTCGGCGGCATCAAGTGGGCGCTTGGCCTTGCCGAAGGCAGCGGGGAGCCGAATCCTGAAGTGAAGTGAAGTGAAGTGAAGTGAAGTGAAGCAAGGCAAGCGATCAGTGGGTGGCAGCACTCGTGACGCCGCCCAGAGATCTTCACACCAGCCCAGGCAAGGCGCTCGCGCTGCTGGTCCCAAAATGGTCTGTTTCCAGGCCCATGCGCTGCAGCATCTGCACGAACAGATTGCACATGGGCATATTGTTCTTCGCATCAAAGGCGAGGTGCTGGCCATGCTTGAAGCCGCCGCCCGCGAGCAGCAGTGGCAGGTTGTGCCAGTCGTGACTGTTGGCGTTGCCAAGGTTGCTGCCGAACATCACCATGGTGTTGTCGAGCAAGGTGCCGCCGCCTTCCTTCTTTGACTTGAGCGAGGTGAGCAGATCGTTGTAGGCGCTGAACTCTTCGCGCTCGATGCGCTGAAGCTGCTCGATCTTCATCGGGTCCTGGCCGTGATGGGAAAGGTTGTGATGATCAATGGTCACGCCGGGCACCGGCGGCACGTCGCCACGACCTTGAATCAAGACGGTGATGGCGCGCGTGCTGTCGGTTTGCAGGGCCAGCGGGATGAGGTCGAATAACAAGCGCATGCGAGCAATCAGGTCCGCCTCGTTGGTCACATCCGTGGGCGGCTTTGCCTCCACCTTGGGCTTGGGCTTCTGCACCCAGGCTTCAGCTTTGAGCATGCGCTCCTCCATTTCGCGCACGGAGGTGTAATACTCATCCAGCTTCTCCTTGTCCGCCGCGCCCACACGGCGCCCGAAACGCTTCGCCGATTCTTGCACCGTGTCCATGATGCTGCGGCCTTCCTTCAGCTTGCGCATCTGGTCGAAGACTTCGCCCGGGGTGCCGTCGAGGAACAGCTTGGCAAAGACCTGCGAGGGCTTTGACTGCGCCTGCACCATCACGCCGCTGCGCGTGTAGCTTTGGCTCGACTGCCCGGCGGTGCTCAGCGCCAGAGACGGATAGCGCGTCTCGAAGCCGATCTTTTCCGCTACGTATTGATCCACCGAAATACTGTTGCGGAAGCCGCCAAGCCCCGGTCCACGGGCGGAGGTTAGCCAGGTCATTTCCGAGGTGTGTCCATCGGCTCCAGCCTGATCCGGATGGCAGACGCCAGAGAACACGGTGAAGTCTGCGCGGTGCCCCTTGAGCGCCTCAAGGTAAGGCGTGGCCACGTATCCCGTGCCAGTCTCCTTGGGAAACAAGCTCGGCCCGTAGATGCCTAGGCTGGCGCAGGCAAACACCATGCGCTTCGGCGGCAACGCCGCTGCGGCGCTGGCGTTGCGCGGCATCATCGCCTCTAAAAACGGCAGGGCGAGACACACACCGGAGCCGTGAAGAAAGGCGCGACGTGAAATGGCGGGGCGTGTGATCATAACGAAGATTGCAGAAGCGTTATCCGAGGTATAATATCAAAAAGTCATGAGTGCGACAATTGAGCAACGACTCGAAACCGTGGAAATGGAACTTGCCCAGTTAAAGGCAAGGGTTCTGACGCCCCCGGTAAAAAAAGACCCTTGGTCCACCGTTGGCTGGGCGAAAGATTGCGAACACTATGACGCCGCATTGAAGGCCGGCGAGGACTATCGCAAACATCAGACCTACGAGAAGGAAATCGAAGCTCGTGGTGGTGCTGGATACTAACCACCTGCGGCATTTTGGCGGTCGTAGCCCTTCTGCCGAGGCACTGCTGAACCGGCTTCGGGCAAGTGCCGCAGAGCCTGTAACCACAGTTGTCTGTGTCGAGGAAGTGCTGGAAGGATGGCTGATGGAGATCCGCCGCCAAACTAAGCTGCCACACCAACAAATCGGTGCCTATCGAGAGTTTACGAGACAAATTGATACCTTTGCGCGCTGGACGGTGCTGCCCTGGGAGACCGAGTCTGCGGATTTGTTCATCAAGCTTCGTCGTGATGGAATCCGCATCGGGACAATGGATCTCAAGATCGCGTGCATCGCCATGATTCACGATGCGCTCCTGCTCACCCAAAACACCGTAGACTTCGCAAAAGTCCCGGCTGAAGTTTGAGAACTGGCTGCAGTAAAGGCATCAGCTTACTTGTTCAAAAACAACGGTGACTGCACGACTATGTGGACCAGCGTCCGCAGGCCGGAACCTTCGGCCTTGGTTTGTTTGACGATGGCGGTGATCTGGTCACGGTCGGCAAACTGAATGCCAGCACCCGTGCCGTAGGTCACGAGATTGCCGGCCAGCGCGGTCATGACCTGGTCCTGCTGGTCGAGCAGCAGTTTCTTGAAATCAGCGATGCCTTGGAATTTGCGACCATCGGGCAGTTCGCCGCTGGCATCCACTTCGGGGCCTTCTTTGTACTGCCAGATGTTCTTGCCGTGGTACTTGCGCTTCACGTTGCCGCCTTTTTCCTGGCTGCGGTAGTTCGTGCGCCAGCCGCCGATGACATCGAAGCTCTCCAGTGCAAACCCGGGCGGATCGATCTTGCTATGGCAGCTCGCACAGGTCTCGACGCTGCGATGCTTGGCTAGTTGCTCTCGGATGGTGGTGGTACCACGAGTATCCGGCTCAATGGAGCCGAGGTTCGCGGGCGGTGGCTGCGGAGGCTGGCCGAGCAGGTGCTTCATGACCCAGGCCCCACGAATCACGGGTGATGTGACGGTGCCATTGGCGGTGATCTTGAGCACGCTGGCCTGAGCCAGCAGGCCTCCGCGCGGACTGTTGGCAGGCAGCGACACCCTGCGGAACTGTTCTCGCTGCACGCCATCGATCTCGTAGTGCTCCGCCAGCCGGTTATTGATCATGGCGAAGTCGCTCTGAATGAGGCTGTTCACGCTGAGGTTGTGGCTCAGCAATTCGTTAAAGAACGCCTCGGTCTCTGACACCATGCCGAGCTGCAAAAGCTGGTCGAATTCAGGGTACAATCTCTTGTCCGGCGTGGTGGCGTCGATCTTGCGCAACTCTAGCCACTGGCCGACAAAATTCTTGGTGAAGGCCTGTGCCTTGGAACTCTTGAGCAGGCGCTCCGTCTGCGCCTTCAGCACCGCGGGCTTGGCCAGCTCCTTGGCAGCGGCCAGCTTGAGCAGTTCATCATCCGGCATGCTGCTCCAGAGGAAATACGAGAGCCGCGAGGCGAGGGCGTAGTCGTCCAGTTTGCCTGGATGTTCTTCCAACAGCAAGAACTCGGGCGACGTCAGAATACCGCGCAGGCCCACGCGCATCGCATCTTCAAACGAGCGGCCTGCCGCCAGTTGATCCTGCGCCAGCTTGATAAAAGGCTGCGCCTCGTCTGGCTCCAACGGACGGCGGAAGGCACGGCCTGCAAACTGAGTGAGGCCATCGACAACGGCCTTTCCGACATCGGCCGGATACAGGGCATAATCTGGCGATTTGCTGTTACGGCCCTTGCGCTTGTTAGCCGGAACATCGCCCAACGGCACATTGCCCAAAGCCTTCTTCAGACTGGAGGCTGGCCACTCGCCGATCAACGGCCCTTCGACCTCCACCCACTGAATGGCAATCCCGGCGCCGGTGAAATCCTTGGCCCCTATGTTGTAGATGTTCTGGCCCTTGGGGTCCTGACCGACCGTATCACAATTGATGACGATGTGCTCATTGGCGGCCAGCCGTGTGGTGAACTGGTATTCGCGCGGCTTGTCCGGTGGCAGCTCAAAATAGGACAGCAGCCGCTTTTCCTTGTAGTTGTTAGTGTAAATCAGGACCGTTTCAGGCAGCCCGCCGGATTGATAAGCATTGCCCGAGATGCGAATGCGGTAAAGGCCGTCCGCAGGGATGCGGCACTTTTTCAACCCCACCAGATAGTCCGCCGTGGAGAACATGATGACCTCGCTCGGTGTCTCACGAAACATCACTCTATGAGTGTTTTTGGGATTGAACTTGTCCGTGGGCGTGCCCATCGGAGTGTCGAGGTTCTTGCGAATGCCGTCCTCGTCCTTGTAGCTGAAGCGCTTGTTCAGATGCTCCGGCTTCTTCGTGAGCACGATGGCGGCATCGAGCGCCGCATCCGCCGCCTCCAGGTATTTTTCGATCTGGAGCTGGGAGAAGCGCAACCCCTCAGCCACGGTGTCAAAGCCATGCATCGGCGTGTCCTCCGGCAGGATTTGCTTGAGCGGTGTATCGACACTCAGGAGATCATGCAGCGTGTTCTCATACTCCGTGCGGTTAAGCCGTCGCAGCGTGGTCCTGCCATCGGCCTTCTGCTGACGAATCTCAGTCTCGCACAGAGGTGCCTTGAGTGAGGCAAGGAAGGCCTGCAATTCCCCGGCGGCCAGGTGTGACTTCTTGGGAGGCGGCATCTCGCCTTTGGCCACACGGTCATAGACCTTCACCCAATCGGCGAAGTTGGCCTGTCCTTCCGGCTTCCACGGCAGGCTCGTCAGGTCCAGCCCACCCTTCTTTGCCTCGCCGTCGTGACATTCGATGCAATGCTTGTCAAAGAATGGTGCGAACCAGGCCTGAGGTGAAGCCACCGCGATGGCGGCGGCGGAGGTGCAGGCCAGAAAGCCCAGGACGGAGAAGATGCGAAAAAGCATTGAGGCTGGAACGAACGGAAAGCGCGGGTCTTGGGGGAAAATGCTCCAAGAAAGTGGTTTCGGCTTCAGCCGAATCATACGCGTGTACGGGCTGTGGCCTGATGCGGCTGAGCCGCAGCCACTTTCTCCTACTCCCGCACCATTTTGCCGCCCAGCGAGAGGATGCGGGCCTTACCCTTCGCGTCTTCCGCTTCGGCGATTTGACCTGCCTTCACGTACATCTGCGAGAGGGCGGTCCAAGCCAGCAGGTCATTGGGCCGCAGCGTGGTCGCCATCAGGCCTGCACCGATGGCTTCCTTGGTTTGATCGATCTTGAGCAAGGCCATGCCCAGTGCGTGCCAGCCGTCGGCATACTTGGGATCGAGGGCCACGCAGCGCCGATACAGCGCCACTGCTTCTTCGAGTTCCCCCATCGCCACATGACCGCTGGCCTCGTCGTAGAGCTCCTCGACGGTCATGTTATCCAAGTCCATGGCAGGGGTGAACGGATCAGTTCATCGGCACCGTCAAGTTCGCGGTGCGACGCAGACCGCCGAACCATGACTTGAACAGGTCCTGCCGGGAGGTGCTCGCCAGAGTCGATTCCTCGCTCTTCTTCAAGCTGTCGCCGTCATCGCGCTTGCGC
This sequence comes from Verrucomicrobiaceae bacterium, assembly GCA_028293175.1. GTDB lineage: Bacteria > Verrucomicrobiota > Verrucomicrobiia > Verrucomicrobiales > Verrucomicrobiaceae > CAINXC01. The sequence continues at coordinate 11,154 of JAQGPI010000612.1, forward strand.
AGTTCCTTGGCATTCACCACCACCAGGGTCTCGCCCTTGTCATTGGTGATCGGAGCCTTGGTCTTGGCAACAGAACCAGCAGGCGTTTCAGCCGCCGCAGCAGCGATGGCCTGGCCTTGGGGATTGCCAGGAGGCGGGTTGCTGGCGGCGAACTCAGGCAAATCTTCGGCCTTTAGATTCTTTTCTTTCAGCACTT
>JAQGPI010000015.1 GCA_028293175.1 Verrucomicrobiaceae bacterium
TCGGTGCTGGACGCGGGGATCGGCAATCTAGGCACGCTTGGGGGGAAATCCAGCGCGCATTGATAAACTTAATTCCAGCCACGAAAAGGCTTCCGGTGTCCACCCGGTCACAGGCTTTATTCTCAAAGCTGGGCAGGTAGGTCTTTACCGTATTGAACGAGGAAGCCTACTTTGCCAATGTCGCGGCGTGCGCCAATTCTTCCAGGCTTTACAAAGCTACCCTCAAAACTGTGTGTCTTTTGTGATTGGATCGAGCCCTTTAAGCACAGTACTAACCCTATTTTTGTGGGCGGCTCTGGCCTTTGGGTCCGCAGGAAAGGCGCTTGCGGCTCCTTCGCCGACGCCGGTGGCTCGCGATGTCTTGTGCTTGTTCGGGTTCGAAACGGGTGATGCCACCCGCACACCCGTCTGGCCACCCGACACCTACTCCGCCCAAATTCTACAGATGGCGCTAGAGTGGATGGGCTACGAAATGGAATTCCATAATGTGGGCGAAGGGCGACCGCCGGAAAATCTCGATCCGCGGTTTGCGATGATCATATTGGATTCCGGGGTGGATGTTCCCTTTGGCGACCAGGACTTTTACTGGCACTGGCTGGTCCGGCAGAAGGAGAGGGGAGTGAAACTGTTGTTTATCGGTGGTTACCCCGGAGATAAAGACCGGCAAGCAGGGCTGGCGGCTGACCTTGGTATTCAAGGCACCTTGGAGGACCTCGTAGGAGTCAAATCGGCCGCTTATTCCATCCTGGACAAGGCGATGATCGATGAGTCGATGCTGTTGGACACCCGCAAGAGCGGCCTCATTTCCTCGAGAGCTCCAGCAGGTTCCAGGGTCTGGCTCTCGGTAGACGTGGTGGACAAACGAGACCTGGCACTGGGTGAGGATGTCATCTATACCGCTCCATGGGGCGGAGCTGTCCTTGAGCCCTACCTGTATTTCCGCACGTCGGTGGAGGATCTGCGCTCGCCGGTAGACCCTTTCCAATTTTTGGCAACGATCCTGCCAACGGAGACTTTTCCAGTACCGGATACCACGACGCGGGACGGTGTGCGGATGTTCCTTACTCACATTGACGGGGACGGCTTTAGCACGCTCAGCCGACGGTTGGTGAACGTGACCTGTGCTGAAATCATTCGGGACGAGTTTGTGAAGAAATATCCTTTCCCGGTCACTGTATCGGTCATTGAATCCGAAGTGAAGGCCTTGCTTAAGGACCAGCAGCCCAGCGACCGGCAGCGCTTCGAAGAAATCGCCCGCAGTCTTTTTGCTTTGCCCAATGTGCGGGTCGCTTCGCATGCGTGGTCGCATCCTTTCGTCTGGATGCCGGACAAGGATGTGGAGAGCAGCCGTTTGTATCCCACCAAATGGCTGGAGTTTGCCGATCCTTCCATCTACCCGACCTTTGACCTGCGGCGGGAGATCGAAGGCTCAGTGAAGTACATCAATGAAGCGCTGACGACCAAGGAGAAGCCGACTGAAATGTTCCTTTGGTCTGGCAACTGCCGGCCCTCAGGCGAGGCGCTGAAGATGGTAGCGGGACTCGGCCTTGAAGCCATGAACGGGGGCAACACCATTATCAACCGGCGGGCCGAGGGGATTGGCGACATCTCTTCCACCGACACCTCGATGGACGGCGAAACGCAGGTTTATGCGCCGGTGCAGAATGAATACACCTACACCAATGGCTTTACCGGTCCGCTTTATGGCGGGTACAGGCTTGTGCTAGATACTTTCCAACGCACGGAGAAGCCTCGCCGCCTGAAGCCAGTGAATGTGTACTATCACTTCTACAGCGTGCAAAACCGGGACAGTGAACGAGCGTTGCGCGATGTCCACGAGTGGTGCGTGAAGCAGGTGCTGCACAGCGTCACGGCCAAGGAATTTGTGCTTATGGCCAAGGATGCCCGCTCCACCCGCATCCTAGCGGACGGGCCTAAACGCTGGATTGTGGAGAACAAGGGTTGCTGCCGCACCTTTCGTCTTCCGAAATCCATGGGCATACCCAACTTGGCACGTTGCGAGGCGGTTACCGGATTCAAGGTGGAAGGTGGACAAGTGTACGTGCATACCAACGGCCAGACTCGCGCGGTACTCGACTTTGGACGCCTGGCCAACGGTGTTCAGTCAAAACCTTGGCTGACAAGCAGCACCGGAGAGATTGAAGTCACCAGCCTGGAGCCTGACAAAATTTCGGGTCACGTACGCGATCTCAGGGTGAACTCAGTGGAGTTTGCCGGTCTCGCTCCCGGCACTCAGTTTTCGTTAGCCTGCCGACCCCAGGCTTCTGAAAGCACCCGCGAAAAGGCTGACGAAGCGGGAGTGCTCCGCCTGAATTTGCCTGCCGTCTGTGATTTCACGCTCAGCAGGATTGCTAACTGACTACGACCGCCTTTCGCCATGATCACGTTTCGCCTGTCCGCCCGTCCTATCGTCTCCTTGAGGGAGCATCCAAGGGCGAAAGTCAGCCAGCGAGGAACCGTTTCTCCGTCTGTAGGCCCTTGATTTTCCTCAGATATCAACGCCTCCTTCCTCCTATGAGTGCCTTCCAGTTTCGCCCCTGCCTTATACTGCTGTTGACCGCAGCGTTTTGCGTTGCAGCCGCTGCGGGCAGCGATTCCGAAAACTTGAGGCTTGCGGGACTTTACCTCAAGCTAGGCAAGGTTGATCAATGCCGGGCTGCCGTTGAGCAGGTCCTGCGATCAAATCCCTCCAGCGTGGAGGGCTTGGTGCTTCTGAGTAAACTCGAGTTAAAACAAAGCAATCAGACCGCCGCTCTAAACGCAGCCGATGCCGCCCTAGCCTTTGCGCCGGATAATATCAACGCCACGATTGTGAAGGCGCGCGTGCTTACCGCTCAGGGCCGCAACGCTGAAGCGCAAAAAATCCTGGCACTCGTGCCTGCCGACGAACTTGAGCGCCATGAGGCGGAACTGGAAGGCCTTATTGCGGTGAAGGAAGGCGTCACATCTCTAAAGGAAAAGGATGACCCGCAGCCAGATGTGGAAGACAAGGCTGCCGATGCGCTGGACGAGATACTGGAGGAAGCAAGGCATGCTCTGGCGCTACATCAATTCAACAAAGCTGAAATGCTGGTGAAGAAGGCCCTGCGGCTCTCGCCTGACAATAAGGATGCGGTGCTGCTACGGGCTGATATACTGAGTGAGTGCGGGCACTCGGAACAAGCAGTGGGCTTGTTGCAAAAGCTCAAGGCGCAGACCACGGGTCCCTTCCCTCACGAGTTAGCACTCGCTTCCGCCCTGCAGGATGCAGGCAGGGAAGAGGAGGCAAGGCTGTCCTTCCAAATCGTGGCACACGGTTCAAACTACTCCGATGACGACCGGAAGCAGGCACGGGCGGCCCTGGCTGCTATCGAGTTGCAAAAATCCCTCACAGAAGGTGACAAGGAACTAGACGCGGGCCATGCGGAAAAGGCACTGGCGCTAGCCGAAGTAGCTCTCAAAATAGAGCCCAAAAATGAAGAGGCGCTGAGCCTTAAGGGACGAGCCTTGGTGGAGACAGGCCACCCGCATGAAGCTGTCGAGATCCTGCGCTTGTTAAAAACGAGCACTCCTATAGGCAAGCGTTTCGATGCCCAGTCGGACTATGCGAGTGCGCTGTCGCTGGATCGTCAATACTACGAGTCGTTCGCCGCTTATCAGGAGATCCAGGACCAGCCCGATCTTTATAAGGACGAGGAGCGCACCAGCGCCAAGGAACAGATTACGGAACTGCGGGACAACAGTCTGGCGGCCGGCAATGTCGAGTTTACCGCAGGCAGTTTTGAGGAAGGGCTTTTGCTGCGCTCAGAGAGCCACTTTAGCACCGCCCGGTTCGGACGCCTGCGTTACAGTTTGGACACCGACTGGGAGCATGTGAAGCTCGACCACCGCGTATTTGGCGTTCGGAGGGAAGAGGACCGCTTCACCTCCGCCATCGGTTTCAACTTCGCATGGAATTCTCAATACAGCACCGACTTTCACCTTGGGGCCTACGAGTCAGGAACCGCAGTCGGGGGCAGTGTGATATACCATCCCTCACCCCGCACAACGCTTTCGCTTCATGCCAACTACAATAATCCAGCTCGCGACAGCCTGCTGCTGATGGCGATGGACGGGCGGCAGCATGATCTGACCGCAAACATTACGATGCCGTTCGGCAAGCACTTTCTGTTCGAGTCCATTCTTCAAGGTCGCCGGATCGAGGTCAATGGCAGCAACATTGGTAGCTCCCTCGGCACCGAAACCCAGATCCAGTGGCACCCCATTTCCAATGAGGACAACCTCTTTATAGCCTACATCCTGGAATATAAGGACTTCAGGGGGGACCAACGTGCCTTTGACCGCGAAGCCCAATCATTCCTGGGCCGGCGTGCCGCATCTATGAGGGATGTGTGTGATGCTGTCCCAGAGCTCATCAACCGACATGCGCTTCAGGTTCACAATGCTTGGAAGCTGACGCCTTCGCTAACCGCCGAAGCCTCGGCAGAAATCGCGTGGCGGCAGGAAACCAAGATGCGGGAGTATGGCGCCACAGCCGGACTGCAATGGCAGGTGACCACCCGCACCAGCCTTATCGCCCGTGTGGAATATTACAGCGGCGGTGCCGGGCCCAATGGAGGCGCAGGCGTGACGCTTGCATCTCTTGGTGCGAAATGGATCTGGTGATTTCGCCAGTGAGCTTGACGGAGCCGCTGCTGACTTCCACGATGGCGGAGCCATGCCTATTTTTCGCCATCTTCTTGCTTTTGCCCTTTCTTCGACGGTGGTCGCTGCCGCCGCGGAGCCAGATGTCCTTGTCTATAGCGGTGTGCCCTGCGGCATTGCATCAGCCATTGCCGCCGCACGCGAAGGCGCAAACGTGTTACTGGTGGAGCCCACTAGGCATATCGGCGGCCTTAGCACCAGCGGCATTAATACCGCCGAGACGGAGCACATGCTGAAGTGGACGATTGGCGGCATCGCCATCGAGTTCTATGAACGTTTGGGCAAGGAGTATGGCACTGGTCATGCCGAGTTTTACTTCGAATCAAGTGTCGCTGAGAAAGTGTATCTCGACATGCTGCGCGAAGCGGGCGTCGCGGTGCGCTATGGTCTGCGTGTGGAAAAGGTGGCCAAAGATGGCGCCCGCATTAGCAGCCTCACTCTCAGCGATGGCAGCGAGATCCACGCCAAGGTGTTTGTTGATGCCAGCTATGAAGGTGATCTGATGGCACGCGCAGGTGTTAACAGCGTGTTCGGCCGTGATTCGAAGGCGGAGTATGGAGAGGAAGCGGCGGGCATTCGGTTCGACAAGACAGCCCGTCATGCCACCACTGTAGATGACAAGGGCAACTTGCTGCCGGGCATCAGCGGATGGGTCAAAGACCTCAAGGAAGGCGATGCGCACCCTGGCACGATGAACTACAATTTCCGCCTCACCTTCGCCAAGAATCCAACACTCCAGGCTCCGATTCCACAGCCGCAAAACTATGACCGCCATCGCTATGCCTTGCTGGAAAACTGGTTGCGTGGCAAACAGGAACGCAAGGAGAAGGTGAAGCTTGATGACCTGCTGGATTTCTATGCTCGGCGCAATGGCAAGTATGAGGTGAACAACAAACAGGCTGCCATCTTTTCCATCGGCCATTTTGGCGGCCAGTTCGGCTGGCCCGATGCAAGCTATGAGAAGCGAGACAAGATCATCGCCGATCACTGGGATTACACGCTGGGCCTGTTGAAGTTCCTCGCGGAAGACGAGAGTGTGCCTGAAAATGTGCGGAGAGAAATGAAGGCCTGGGGCCTGCACAAGGAGGAATTCAAAGACAATGGCTACCTGCCTTATCAACTCTATGTCCGTGAAGCCCGTCGCATGCGTGGCGAGTATGTGGTACGCCAGCAGGATGTGCAGGATGATCGCAGAAAGCCTGATGCCATAGGCATAGCCTCCCATTTCATCGACTGTCATCATGTGCAGCGCCTCGCACTATCGCCCACCGAATTCATCAATGAAGGCCGCATCTGGCGCACCTGCGCGGCTTATCAGATCCCCTATCGGGCGCTCACGCCGAAAGCTGCGGAATGCACTAATTTGCTGGTTCCCGGAGCTGCTAGTTACACCCATGTGGCCTTCTGCACCTATCGTCTCGAAAGCGTGTGGATGATCAGCGGTCATGCCGCTGGAGTTGCGGCCGCCACGACTGCAAAAACGGGCATGCCAGTGCAGCAAATCGACATGCCAGCGCTTCAGGAAAAACTGCGCGCGGAAAAGCAGGTGGTCGATTTCATCCCCGGCCAGCCAGAGCATTGGACGGATATTCACAAGGACTCCGGCGGTCCAAAGGAGTTTTGATTGAGAGACGATGCAGCGCATTTCTCTGAATTGACGGGCGTTGCCGTTTCGTATGTGCTTGCCGCATGAATCCGCTTCGTCTTTTTTCTCTCGCCCTCTTCTTCGGCGCCCTTGTCGCTTTTGCTGACAGTCATAGCGAAGCGAACTATGATGAAGCAAAGGTCGGTCCTATCACTCTGCCGCCGTTGCTGACGGCCCTGGATGGCTCGAAGATCACAACCGCGGAGCAGTGGACTAGCAAGCGCCGTCCGGAGGTCATGGAGCTGTTCCGCGAGCACGTCTACGGCCACACGCCGCCGTCTCCGCAGGTGAAGTTTGAAGTCACTGCCACCAAGGCCGACGCGCTGGGAGGTTTGGCGACGCGAAAGTTTATTCATATCCATGCTCCTGATCATCCGGAGTGGCAGGGCATGGACCTGATGCTCTATGTTCCCAACGGGTTGAAGAAGCCTGCGCCCGTGTTCTGCGGGCTCAGCTTTGGCGGCAATCACGCCGTTTCAAAAGAGGCCGATATTCCTTTGTCCACCCGCTGGATGCGCGAATCCAAGGAGAAAGGCATCGTGGATCATCATGCCACTGAAGCGACGCGCGGCACGGAAAGCAGCCGATGGGCTCTGGAGTTGCTCATGAAGGAGGGCTTTGCAGTGGCGACCGCTTACTATGGCGATATTGAGCCCGATCACGCCGAGGGCTGGAAGACCGGGCTACGCGCTGCACTTAGTCCTGCCGGTACTGAGACCGTGTTGAAAGACAATGACTGGGGAGCCATCGGAGCTTGGAGCTGGGGCATCAGCCGGATGCTTGATTACTGTGAAACGGACCCTTCGGTTGATACCAGAAAGGCTGCGGTCATCGGCCATTCACGCCTGGGCAAAACCTCTCTTTGGACTGGTGCCCAGGATGCGCGGTTTGCCCTAGTGATCAGCAATGATTCAGGCGAAGGCGGTGCGGCGCTGTCACGCCGCAACTTTGGCGAAACCACGAAGGTCATTACCAAGGCCTTTCCGCACTGGTTCTGTGCCAACTACAAGAAGTACGTTGATGATGCGAACGCCAATCCGGTGGACCAGCACATGCTCATCGCTCTCATGGCTCCGCGCGGGGTCTA
>JAQGPI010000025.1 GCA_028293175.1 Verrucomicrobiaceae bacterium
GTCGGCTTCGTGCTGACGGCGGTTTTTTGTTTTCTTTTAGCTGCTGCGAAGCGATTGCCTCCCGTCTAGACCGTCAAAGAAACCGCACACAAAAGCGTGAGGGACGGCTTTTATCTGCGATATTCCATCCAGACAGGCAACACCGGTTCCCTCCCGCCGGTCTTTGCATGCTTCGAGCCAAGCAACCCATGCCCCAAACCCCCGGGCAATCCGAGGAAATCAAAGTGGATCAAACCGGATCCGACCTGAAATTCGAGCCAAAGCACCTCAATATCCGCAGCAAAAAAGCCCTTGGCCGCAGTCACCTCACTTCCTATCCTCCCGGCAATGCCACTGCTCTACGCCATCCTGCAGCGCGGCGGGCTCTTCTTCGTCATGGTGGCGCTGATGCTCACCATCAAGGAACAGTTCCCGTTTTCCAATTTCCCCATGTACAGCGTGCTGCCGGACAGCACGATCTGCCTACAGCTCACCGATGCGCAGGAGAAGGTCATCCCCATTGTGCCAGTGTTCGGCGGTGCAATTACGGTACTCAAAAAGCAGCTCAACAACGAGATCAAAGTAGTGCAAAGCAAAATCGCGATCAAGAAGCGGGATGATGTGCCGCCGGAGGTCACCCGGGCTGCGGGAGCCAAAGTACTGCGATGGCTGCTTACCCACTTCAAATGCAATGATCCGAAGCTCATAGGCCAGGCGATCCGCCTTCAACAGATCACCTTCTCTGTTAAAGACGGCCGTGTGGTGCGTGAGGTGGAGACATTGGCGGAGGACTGCATATGACCGGCCTTGAACAACGTCAACGCAACAGCTTGGTGAAGTGGCTGGCATGGCCTGAACGCTTTGAGTTTGGGACGGTGGAGCTCGTGGTAATGCGCCTGCTGTTTGGCTGGGTGCTGTTCTCATTCATTCTCACCGCACCGCCTCGTTTTCCAGGCCTCCCCTACCCCAACGGGTTGGCTCATCTGATGGATCTGGGCTTCCTGCGCGATGCGCACACCGTTTCGATGCTCAGCATCACGGCTCAAGTGTGTCTCGTACTCGGAGTGCTAGGCGTGTGCGAGCCGCTTACTCTGGGCTGGCTGCTTTTCGTCATTGTTGCCTCCAAGAGCTACAACCAATCCCAGGGCAATCTAGGGCATGCTGGGCAACTCGTTACTTTATGCCTCCTGGCTCAGTGGCTGGCCAGCCTGCGTGCGCTGGCAGCAGATACCACAGGGCTGCGCGGCCTGCTTTGGGCCGGGCCGGTTTCATGGCGTCGGCAGGCATGGTGGATGATCCAGACTTTGGCGGCAGGATACACCGCCTCAGCCCTCACCAAGATGATCGTCACTCATGGCGATTGGCCCATGCGCGGCAGCAATTTCCTGCTGCAAATCTACAAGGCTCAGACCGAAATGGAGGTCTCGCGTATGCTCGTCCCCTCTCCTTTCGCCACCGTGATCACGGATTTCATTGCTTCCCATCGGTGGTTCGGCACCTTCATGCTCATACCCACCTGGTTATTGGAGTTCGGGGCTTTCGCCGCTCTGTTCAATCGACGGCTAAGCCTGATCATGGGACTGGCACTCATTGGATTCCATCGGATGACGCAGATGCTCATGGGCATTTCCTTTGCCGAACACCAGTACATCCTGTGGATCTTCTTCGTTAATCCCGCATACTGGCTGTGCGTCAGCATAGCTTGGGCAAAGACTAGGCTCCGAGGCAACGGCCCTGGCATACCGTCTGCGACGTGATTTTGTGAATATCTCCGGAAAAAGCAGTTGCATTGCCCGGGCTTGTCTCCATTTTATGGACCCTTTTTATGGCAAAGACATCCTGGCTCGAGCGCAACAAGCGCAAACTTAAAACTGTTGAAAAATACGCCAAGCTCCGTGCGGAGTTGAAGGCGAACAAGGATTACATCGGCCTGTCGATGCTTCCCCGTGATGCAAGCCCCACCCGCTTGGTGAATCGTTGCCGCGTGACTGGCCGCCGTCGTGCGTTCCTGCGCCGCTTCCAAATGTCCCGTATGACGTTCCGTGAGATGGCCTCCAACGGCCTCGTTCCTGGCGTCACCCGCTCCAGCTGGTAGTCGTTTTTTGCCCCTTGTCCGTGTTTTGCGGGCGGTGAGTTCTACGTGACTCCCGCCCGCTTTCGGCATAGTATGGCAGCGTTGGTATGCCCACCTATTCCTACATCGCCGATAACCCGGAAGACGGGTGCCTTTCGTGCCGAAAAGGTTTTGATCTGCGCAGGCCCATCAATCGCCCGGCACTCACTCACTGCCCGCTTTGCAAAAAGCCGGTGCGCAAGCTGGTCTCCGGTTTTTCGACCCCCAAACTCACCAAGCCGCTGAGCATCTCCGACGCAAAGTCTGCTGGATTCACCATCCTGGAGAAGCGTTGCGACGGCAACTACGAGAAGCTGTGAGAGCACCCTGCCCCGGTGCGCACCCATGAACCTCCAGCTTTTCCCCTTCCTCCTCGCCACGGCCGCAGCCGAGCCCGAACTTCAGCGCGAGTGGCATTTTTCCTCCGCTGAGCTGTTTTTTCCGGCGCTAGCAATCCTGTTCTTCGTGTTGCTAAACGGCTTCTTCGTGGCCTCGGAGTTCGCCATTGTGAAGGTTCGCGAAAGCCAGCTCGAAGCAGCGGTGACGGAGGGCCGCCGCGGAGCCAAGCTGGCGTTGCAGGAGGTGCAAAACCTTGACGCCTACCTCTCCGCCACTCAGCTAGGCATCACGCTGGCCAGCATCGCACTGGGAATGGTCGGCGAGCCCTACATCTCTCGCGTGCTGCAGCCGCTGCTGTTCGGCGTTGGGATACAAAGTGATGCGGTTGTTCACGGCATATCATTCGGCGTGGGCTATGCGGTCATCACCTTCCTTCATGTGGTGGTGGGCGAGCTGACCCCCAAGTCGCTGGCGATCCGCCAGGCGCTTTCGATGACCTTGCTGGTGGCACCCGGCCTGCATTTCTTCTACGTCATTCTCAAGCCCGCTATCTGGGTGCTGAACAGCAGCGCCAACTGGGTACTGCGGGTTATCTTCCGTGTGGATCCAGTAAGCGAGGGCGAGCTGGGCCACTCCGAAGAAGAGCTGCGCCATATTGTGGCTGAAAGCCGCCGGTCCAAGCGAGTCACCGAAACCGAGAAGGACATCTTGCTCAATACTCTGGAACTCAATGACCTGTGCGTTCGGGACATCATGACACCGCGCAACCAAGTCGTGTCTTTAGATCTGGACGAGACCTTTGAAGCCAACCTTAAGGTGGCCATTTCCTGCAAGCACACACGCTTCCCATTGGTGGAAGGTCATCTAGATCACAGCATGGGCCTGATCCACATCAAGGACCTGCTGCCATTGGTAGGCAAGCCCAACCCTGATCTCCGCAAGATCAAGCGAGAACTCCTGCCCGTGCCCGAGATGATGCCCATCGACAAGCTGCTCAAGATGCTGCTCGACAAGCATCTGCACCTTGCCCTCGTGGTGGATGAATTCGGCGGTGCCGTGGGCGTCGTGACTCTGGACAATGTGATCGAAGAAATCGTGGGTGACATCCAGGATGAATTCGACACCGAGCAGTCGGAGTTTCGTCGCGTGAGTAATGACGAGTTCATCGTGGAGGGCACTCTCAACCTCTATGAGCTTATGGAGCACGCAGGCCTCGAAGTAGAAAGCGAGGAAGTGACCACCGTGGGAGGATACGTGACTCATCTGCTCGGTCACCTGCCGAAGGCTGGAGAGACCGTGAGGATCGGCGATTACGAGGTCACTGCCACCAAGGTGGATCAGCGGCGCGTGCTTCAGCTTCGCTTCAAGCGAGCACCGAAGACGGAAGAGCCGGAAGACGACGAGTAACAAAAAGATCGGGAGCTCAGCCTTCGGTTTCATTTTGCAGGTATTCCAGCGCCTTATGAAAACTGGCCTGCGATAGAAAATGACAGAGGCGTGGCGGAAGCCCTTTTCGATGCTCCTGAAATGCCTTTTCGATCGCTCCTGAAACCGAGCTCAACTGCGCCAAATGTTCTCCCGGATCGCGGTCACGCAGAGCATGATCGGCGATAATGCCCAGTCTGTGCCGCAGCAACTTGGCGAGTTCAGATTTGATGAAAGAATCCATGAGGGCTCATGATCCTCGGTTCTTCAATGGATGCCACTAGATCTTATGCGCGGAACATGAATTGAAACGGGCTGGAAAGCCCGTCAAACCAGGAAATTTAAAAAAAATTGCTCCGTTATGGCATGATAAAAATAAGCCATTAATTACTTGTCGTCGGTGACGATTTTGACATACAGAAGGAGCACTATTTTTGAAAAAGATAGACAGGCATTTGAACTTCGCTCGGTAAGCGCTTCAGTGCCCCTCCCCGGGTTTTTTGCCTTTCTCTTTCACCCTCCTCCCACTCACCGTTCACATGGAACCCAGCCTTGACCGCCCCGCCGTTCCTAAACCAGTCCACCCTCACACTCCTGCCTCCCAAATTTTGTCGTCTTCCGCCCCTTCCGAGTCTTCTTCTGATCCTTTCTGGGGTCAGGTCTGCACCCTTCTCCGTGTCCGCATAGGCCGGGAATTTGATCGCTGGTTTCGCAACCTGACCGCACATGCAACGGATGATGGCGTGGTGCGCATCACAGTGCCCAATCCGATCAGCCAGCTCTGGATCGAAAGCAATTACGCCTCCACCCTTTCGGACACGATCACTGAGGTGCTCGGCGGAGCCCGCGCCATTCAGTACACCGTTGATGCATCGAACGGAGAGCGTCTGTCTGATGATCCCGCTGAACCCGAGCTCGCCTTGAGTTTTCGCCAAATGGGCACCGTGGTCGCCACTCGGGAAGCACGCGGTATCGCGGAGCCCGTGTCGACTATGGAGGCACCCGTCATCGTACGCACTCCAGAGAGTCTCGCTGATGCGGGTTTGAGCCCGAAGTTCAGTTTTGAAAACTTCGTTGTCGGCACTACGAACAGCTATTGCGCCGCCGTCGCCAAGGCCGTGGCAGGCAAGCCTGGCCGCATCTACAATCCGCTGTTCTTCCATTCCGTCCCGGGCTTGGGCAAGACGCATCTCCTGCAAGCCATTGGCCGGGAGATCATGTTTCGCAAAAAGAAGGCGGTGGTGCGCTACGTCACCTCCGAATCCTTCACTAACGAGTTCATCGACGCGATCCGCAAGCAGACGCTGCCAATGTTCCGCGCCAAGTATCGCAAGGTGGACGTGCTGCTGATTGACGATGTGCAGTTCTTCGCCGGCAAGGACAGCACGCAGGAGGAGTTCTTCCATACATTCAACGAGCTGTTCAACAACACCAAGCAGATCGTGCTCGCCAGCGACTGCGCGCCAGGTGATATCAAGAACCTGGAAGCCCGTCTTGTCTCGCGTTTTGAGTGGGGTCTCACCACCCAGATCCAGATGCCCGATTACGAAACGCGCATGGCCATCCTGGAGAGCAAGCTGAAGGATCTCGGCGGGCAGATGGACCGCTGGATCTTGGAGTTCATCGCCCAGCGTGTTCGTACTGATGTGCGCAAATTGGAAGGCTCGCTCATGCGCGTTGCCGCCCACTTTTCGATTGCAGAGGGCGTGCAGCCTTCGGAAGTGGTGATTGAAAACCTGCTGCGGGATGTGCTCGATCAGGAGCCCGGCAGATCCGTCAATATTGACCGCATCCAGCGCATGGTCGCCGAACGGTACGACATCCGCCTCTCAGAACTCAATGGCCGCAGCAGGCCCAAGATGATCGCTGAGGCACGGCAGGTGGCCATGTACCTCACCCGCGAAATGGCCAAACTGTCTCTCGTAGAAGTGGGCAAGGCTTTCGGTGGCCGTGACCACGGCACCGTGATCCATGCCTGCAAAGTCGTGAACGCCCGCATGGACCAGGGCGAGGACTTCCGCGTCATGATTGCTGACCTAAAAGCGAAGATCAGCGCGCCATAGAGTCATTCTTCGGCAACAGCCTTTGATGAGAGCGGGATTTGTGTTCGACAGATCCCGCTTTTCTCATCTATATCCTTGCCGTTCCCGTTGAACCCGCTATGAAGGCGGGTCGATTTTCCTCCTCTATGAAGTTTACGATCAGCAAGCAGGCATTTCTGGACGCCATCCAGCAGGTGCAGCACGTCGTCAGTGCACGCACTACTCTAGCCATCCTTTCCAACGTGCTGCTAAAAGCCCGTGATGGACAGCTTGAGCTCACTACCACCGATCTGGATGTGGGCGTAAGCGGTACGGTCCAGGCCGATGTCGAAGTGCCGGGCGCCACCACCCTGCCCGCCCGCCGTCTTGCCACGATTGTGCGTGAGCTTCCCTCTGATGAGGTGGAGGTCACAGTAGACGAGAAGAATGTCGCCCACATTCGCAGCGGTCCCAGCGCCTTCAAGCTTTTGGGCCTTAGCAGTGAGGAGTTCCCTCCCCTGCCCCGTTTCGATGGCGGTTCTGAATTTAAGATTGAGCAGGCTGTGCTGCGTGACTGCCTGCGCAAGACTTCCTATGCGATCTCGACCGACGAGACCCGCTATGTGCTCAATGGCATCCTCTTCTCCTTCAAGGACAACATGCTTACGATGGTGGCTACCGATGGCCGCCGGTTAGCCATGGTTGAGCAAGAGCTTGAGTTCCCCCAGAGCCATGAGATCGAATTCATCGTGCCCACCAAGGCTGTGAACGAGCTGGGACGCCTGCTCAGTG
>JAQGPI010000044.1 GCA_028293175.1 Verrucomicrobiaceae bacterium
CACCATCTGGCGCATCGAGAACGACGAATTGGTGGCCGGCAAGCTCTCGCAAAAGCAGCCGCTCAACGAGTTCCTCAGCACCAAGGCCAGCTATGGCGACTTCGAGCTAGAGCTAGACTTCAAGCTCACTGGCGTGCCCGGCTCCGGCTTCATCAATGGCGGCGTGCAGTTCCGCAGCGAACGCCACCCCGACGGCCATGAGATGATCGGCTTCCAGGCGGATATCGGCGACCCGAAGTACTGGGGGGCGCTCTATGATGAGAGCCGCCGCAAGAAGATGCTGGTGGAGCCCGATATGACCAAAGTCGAGCCAGTGTTGAAGCGCGACGACTGGAACCACTACAAGATCCGCTGCGAAGGCCCGCACATCCAGCTCTGGGTGAATGGCGTGCACACCGTCGACTATACCGAAGCGGACCCGGCCATTCCCCTGACCGGCAAGATCGGCGTGCAGATCCACGGCGGGGCTAACACCGAAGTGCGTTATCGAAATTTGAAGATCAAGGAACTGTAGGTTTGTTCATTTCAAGCAAGGAGCCGCCTTCGCCTTGCTCTTCAATTAGCTTCACCTAAGGCAACATGTTTGGAGTTCATGCTGCGACGCCTCCCCGTTACTGCCGCTTCACACTGGCGCGACGCAGGCGGTCCATGATCGCAGCACCCAGGCCATGTTCGGCCACGGGTTCGGCGATGATTTCATCCACGCCCAGCTTGTCGAGTTCGCGCAGCGCGTAGAACAAGCGCACGCCGGCCTCGATGAGCTTGCCCTTGCCCGGGCTAAGGATGTGCATGCCCACCCATTCGGTGAGCTCCGTGTAGCCGTCGTCGGCTTCGCCGCGATAGCTGAGCAAGGCATATTTCTTGCCGGGCTCGGGAATGAAATCCTCGGGGTTTTCCATCAGCCGGAGCGGGGTGCGCGGAGCGTAATGACTGGCAAGCATGCCAGGAGCTTCAATGGCGGGCTCGGGGGCGGCGGCACCGTGGCGGATCTTCTTGTCCGGTTTGTAGCCGAGCTTGATGATGCCGAAGGGCTTCAAGTCGTCCTGGGTGATCGGGCCGGGGCGCAGGATGGTGATGAGCGGCTTGGGTGAGTTCGGCTCAATTTTGATGATGGTGCTCTCCAGGCCGTGATTGCTGGCACCGCCATCCAGGATCAAGGGGATGCGGCCATCGAGTTCCGCCTTTACTGCTGAAGCGGAGGTGGGGCTGAGGCTGCCGAAGCGGTTGGCGCTGGGGGCCGCGAGTGGCTTGTTAAAGGTGCGCACCACGCGGGTGAACACCGGGTCCTTGCTCACGCGCACGGCCACGGTGGGCAGGCCGGCAGTAACGATGTCAGGCACGCAGGCCTTCTTTGGCAGCACGATGGTAAGCGGCCCGGGCCAGAAGGCTTCGGCGATCTTCTTTAGCACCGGCTCGATGTCTTCCGGCACCTCGGCCACGGTTTCCAGATCCTTGCGATGCGGCAGATGCACGATGAGGGGATCGAAGCTTGGGCGCTCCTTGGCTTCAAAGATGCGTGCCACCGCTTCTGGATTTAAAGCATCCGCCGCCAGCCCGTACACGGTCTCCGTGGGCAGTGCCACGACTTGCCCGGCATTGAGCAACCGCACGGCTTCGGAGACGGCGGTTTGGAATGGCAGGGCTTCGTCGGTGGAAAGGATCTGAGTGGTCATGTGAAAGTAGGGACGCGCAAGCTACACCCTGGCGGCGATGACGCAACGGCCCCTCTCATTGGCCCAAATTCGTGGCTTCGGCGTCTGTGACGTTTTCTTCACTGAGCACGAATTGCCGGTTTTTGCCGATGGCGACACCCTTCAGCGCTCTCAATGAGCTTTACTCACACCACTCAACATCTCATCACAAACGCATGAAATCCCTTCCCCTGAGTCTTCGCTGGCTGGCCATCGCCGCCACTGCTCTCGCCCTTCCCGCCGCCAAGGCCGTGGACGTGGACCCCAAGATAAGTGAGTACAAGACCGTCAGCGGTGTGTCGGGCAACCTCAACTCCATTGGTTCCGACACCCTGAACAACCTCATGACCCTGTGGGCGGAAGGCTTCAAAGCGCTGTATCCCAATGTAAACATTCAGGTGGAAGGCAAAGGCTCAGCCACCGCTCCACCAGCGCTGATCGAAGGCACCTCCCAGCTTGGCCCCATGAGCCGCGCCATGAAGTCGGAAGAAATTGACGCCTTCGAAAAGAAGTTCGGCTACAAGCCTACCGAGATCAAAGTCGCGATCGATGCCCTGGCCATCTTTGCTCACAAGGACAACCCTGTTAAAGGCCTGACCATGAAGCAGCTCGATGGCATCTTTTCCAGCACCCGGAAAAGCGGTTCGCCGGATATCGTCACCTGGGATCAGGCTGGTCTAGCCGGTTGGGCAGGCCGCGCGATCTCCATTTACGGTCGTAACAGTGCCAGCGGCACCTACGGTTTCTTCAAGGACCATGCGCTCGCTAAGGGCGACTTCAAAAACACCGTCAAGGAACAGCCCGGCTCCTCTGCCGTGGTGCAGGGCGTGAGCGCCGATCAGTACGGCATTGGCTACTCCGGCATCGGCTATGCTACCTCCGGAGTGAAGGCTGTGCCTCTCGCTGGTGAAGATGGCAAGTTCGTCGACCCCACGTATGAGAACTGCCTGAGCGGCGATTATCCCATGGCCCGCTTTCTGTTCGTCTATATCAACAAGAAGCCCGGTGCCACGGTGGACAAGCTGACTGGCGAATTCCTCAACTTCGTTCTCTCCAAGGCTGGCCAGGGCATCGTGGTGAAGGACGGCTATTTCCCCGTGCCCGTCGAGGCCGTGGAAGAAGGCGCTGCCGCGCTGAAGTAAGTTTCCGATTTATCCCGAAAACCACAGCCCCGGTTCGAGTTCGTGACGCTGAAAAGCGGCCGGCTTAGCCGGGGTTTTGGTTGTGCTTGGGAGGACAACGTGACCTCGAAATCGACCAATGGCTACGGCGCAGCGAAAAGCTTGCGGATAGCGGCAATGGTAGGCGCTAGGTCGGCTCCAAGAGCTTCTTCGCGATGCACAATGGTACCGGTCTTGTCCAGAACGGCGATCAAATTGGAGTGTGCGAAAAGGCCCTCAATCGTCTGGAACTTAAAGTTCAAGGCCACGGCGGTCTGCTGCACTACGTCCTCAGGAGCGGTGAGGAAGGTCCAGCGTGCGGGGTTCAACTTCCGGTCGTTGATCACTTGGGT
The DNA here is from genome assembly GCA_028293175.1 of Verrucomicrobiaceae bacterium. Lineage (GTDB taxonomy): Bacteria > Verrucomicrobiota > Verrucomicrobiia > Verrucomicrobiales > Verrucomicrobiaceae > CAINXC01. Next base: position 3,205 of record JAQGPI010000044.1, read on the forward strand.
CATTCGCTCGGGCGTGTCGTGCTGCGGATCGATGGAGAGGAAAACAAAGCCCACGCTGTCGGCGTCGGTGCCCAGCGCCTGTTCAATGCTGTGCATGTCGCCCAGGGTGCGCGGGCAGGCGAATTTGCAGCGGGTGAACCCCATGGTGAGCACATGCACTTTGCCACGCAGGCTGGAAAGTGTGACGATCTTGCCGTCCTGGGTGCGCCATTCGCAGGGAAGCTCATAAGCAGTCGTAGAGGTGGTGGTGGATGCCGTGCCTTGCGGGGCCGCGTGGACCGACTTCGCCGCACGAAAGCCGAGGCTGCCCAGGCAGTAGTCGCCCTTCAAGCTGCTGCGCAAGGCATAGCGCATGTAGGCGGCATAGTTGCTGACATCGGCGCCGAGCAGCGAGCCTGCACCGCAGAATAGGTTCCGATCCAACGAGCCGTCGCCGCGCGAGTCGCCCACGATCATGGTGGAGTTGAAATCCTGCACCCACTCCCACACCAGCCCGTGGAGGCCGCGCAGGCCATGGACATTGAGGGGGGCCGACCGCACAGCTTCAAGGTTGCTCGTGGGGGGCTTCGCGTACCACTCCAGCAACTGATTCAGGTAGGCCTGGTCCTTTGAAGCATCAGCTCGTGTGGCATCGGCGCGGGCGACGAACTCCCACTCATCCTGGGTGGGAAGGCGCTTGCCCTGCGCCTCGCAGTAGGCTTTCGCGGCGAACCACGAGACCTGCGTCACTGGGGCGTTGCGCAGCTTGTCCCCCTGAGGGCCAAGGTCAAGATCGCCGGCCCAGTGCGCAAGGTAACCGGCATCGGCCAGGGTGCGCTTCACCTGGGACCGCCGCCATTCCGGATGGTCCCGCACGAAATCCAGGAACTGCGCGTTGGTCACCTGCGTGACGTCCATGAAACAGGCCGGCGCGACACGCTCCTTGGCAGCCTTGGCATACAACGGCTTGTAGCTGCCGCCGGGAATCAAGACCATGCCCCCGGGGGTCGGTTCTTCAGCCGCAGCCCAAACCGTCATGGCGATGACGGCTGAAAAAGTTCGGGTAATCTGCATGACCGTGGCAGGGATTGCACCGCCTTATTCGATGCCGGAAGCCGCGGGAACGGCAACAGAGGCGACTTTGCTTCGGACCTGCTTCACAAGGTCCGGCATGATCTCGATACCTTTGTTGCCCCACTGGCTGTAAATATAGGTGAGCACATTGGCCACCTGCTCATCATTCATGCCCAGCTGCGGCATGATGCTCTCATACGTCTCGCCATTGACCGTGACCTTGCCCTGAAGTCCGTGCAGGACGGTGCTGATGGCCCGTTCATGATCGGCATTCAAGTAATCGGACTTGGCAAGCGGCGGGAACGCCTTTGGAATGCCCTGGCCTTCGGGTTGATGGCAGGCAAAGCAGACGCTGTTGTAGGTGGTCTTGCCACGTGCGATGCGCTCATCCTTATTGGCCGCTGGCGGCAGTTGTGTGGAGGCCTGGGCGATGGATTGAATGGCGCTGCCTTCGAGCTGGTAGATGCGGTCGTCCTGCTTGCCGGAGTAGACGAGCTTGTTGTCGCCGCCACTGACTTTGAGCATGGCCACCGCACCTTTGTTGAAGGCACGGAAGATCGAGTGGTCCACCATGATGTAGGTGCCCGGCACTTCAACGCCGAACTCGACGATGGTGGAGCCGCCCGCAGGGATCAGGGTGGTCTGCACCTGGTGCTGTGCGGGTTTCACGCCGCCTTCGAGGTAGACGTTGTCGAAGATCTCGCCGATGACGTGAAACGAGGAGGTGAGGTTAGGCCCGCCATTGCCGACAAAGAGGCGCACTTTCTCGCCCACCATGGCCGTCACGGCGTTGTCGCCGGCCATGGCTCCTACAGAACCGTTGAACACCACGTAATCGGCATTCTCAGCCAGGGCTTTCTCCATGCTGAAGGGTTGCAGGCCGGCCTCGCCATAGGGCCCCTTGGTGTAGAATTCGGACTGCAAGACATAGTACTCTTTGTCCACTCTGGGCATTCCGCCGATGGGCTCTACAAAGATCATACCATACATGCCGTTGGCGATGTGCATCCCCACCGGCGCTGTGGCGCAGTGATACATGAACAGGCCAGGGTTCAGCGCCTTGAACGAAAACACGGACTCATGCCCGGGGGCGGTGAACGATGCCGAAGCTCCGCCGCCAGGGCCGGTGACGGCGTGCAGGTCGATATTGTGCGGCATCTTGCTGTCCGGGCGGTTCATGAGGTGAAATTCCACCTCGTCATTCTGGCGGATGCGGATGAACTTGCCGGGCACGCTGCCACCGAACGTCCAGAAGGTGTAGTCCACGCCGTCTGCCATGCGCTTGACGATTTCCCGCACTTCAAGTTTGACCGTCACCTTCGTGGGATGAGTGCGGGTGATCGGCGGGGGCACGTTCGGTGCGTCCGTGAGTACGGCTTCTTCAGCGCCCGACACGGGTTGATCCTGCTGTTTTGACAGATCGCTACTACCGTCATTCGAAGTCGCTGGTGATGCGGCAACAGCGGCAAAGGAAACGGCAGACATCTGCTTGTTGAGTGAGTCCCGTGACATTTGCTCGTTTGAACTGAGCTTGCCATCCCCACACGCGGCGAGTGCCAGGGCGATGGAGACGGCAAAAAGGCTGCTTAAGGCGGGGCGGATGGGTCGGTTCATAAGGTGAGAGAAAGAAGGACGTGTGCAACGGTAAGGCATGAGACTTGGTCAATCCTGTCATTCAGCGGGTTAAAGTTGCTTTTTAATACTGTTTTGGTTCACCAGGGACATGAACGCTTGGTGGTCTGGCCGCGAAAGCCAGTTGAACAAACCCCCGCTCCACGCGACCACTGGGGTTCTATATGCCTCGCCCAGCCATTTTCTTTGATCGTGACGGCGTCATCAATGTCTCGCCGGGAGAGGGCTATGTCCTGAGCTGGGATGCCTTTCAATTTAACCCAGGCATTATGGAGACGACGAAGCTTTGCCGTGATCTGGGTTATGCTTTGGTGCTGGTGACCAGCCAACAGGGCGTGGGCAAGGGGCTCATGAGCCAAGGCACGCTGGATGACATTCATGCGAGCATGCAGCGGGAGCTGGCGGCACAAGGCGCGGCGTTTCATCAAATCGAAGCCTGCACGCATCTGAGCGGCACCTGCACCTGCCGCAAGCCGAGCCCGGAAATGATTTACACAGCTGCGGCGGCCCTCGACCTGGATTTGAGCTGTTCCTGGCTCATCGGCGATCATGACCGCGATATTCAGATGGCGATGAATGCGGGCGTGCCGAACACCATCCGCGTGCTCAGCGACCACGAGCCGGGCGTCGCTGCGACGCACACCATCGCTAGCACGGCGGAGCTGCCCGCGCTGCTGAGAGTCGTGCTTGCCAGGGCTGTTCCGTGACCTATGCCTTTGTTTCGTTTTTTGCTGCGCCACCCTTGGGCTGCGGAAGGCGCGGCGAAGTTTGACGGCAAGGGCCCGAAGCGTCTTCTTTCCGATCTCAGCAGCACGCGGGCTGAGATTACCTTCATCGCCGATCCGCCAACACTCATCACCGGTGCTCAGAATGGCGAAGTTCGGCTCTGGAACCTGATGGAAACAAGGAGCGTGGCAAGTTTGTCGCCATGCCGCAGTAGAGCCTTGTTGCATCTGGCGCGCCTGCGGTTAATCCAAACCTCATGAAGACCCGGCGCGATACCTTGAAACTCTGCCTGGGCGCACTGGCTGGCACCTCCCTGG
>JAQGPI010000064.1 GCA_028293175.1 Verrucomicrobiaceae bacterium
GATGGTAAGAAGGTGGAATTGGGCAATCCTGCATTTCCTTCCCGCGATAAATTGAGGCAGGATGAGGACGCCACTAACGCCAATATCTACAAGCGTTTCGAGGGCTCGCAATACTCTCCGGACCTGATTGCCGAACAGGCGCGCGAGTTCATTCGCGAGAACAAGGATGGGCCATTCTTCTGCTATGTTCCCACCACGGTGCCCCATCTCGCGCTACAGGTGCCCGAGGATTCGCTGGCTGAGTATCGCGGCAAGTGGGACGACCCTCCTTATAAAGGAGGCAACGGCTACCTGCCGCACTTCAGCCCACGCGCGGCTTATGCTGCCATGATCACCCGCATGGATCGGGAGGTGGGCCGAATCATGGATCTGGTGAAAGAACTCGGACTGGATGACAATACCATATTTGTCTTCTCCTCCGACAATGGGCCGCTGACCGGGGAGCACTCCGGCCTGGGTGGCACGGACTGCGATTTCTTCAATTCCAATGCCGGACTGCGAAACGGCAAGGGCAAGCTCTACGAGGGCGGTATGCGAGTTCCAGGCATAGTCCGCTGGAAGGGCAAGATTCAGCCGGGCGGTGTTTCCAATCGCGTGGTGGGATTCGAAGACTGGATGCCCACGCTACTGGAGCTCGCGGGAGTGAAGGACAAGACGCCGTCCGATACAGACGGCATCAGCTTTGCGCCCACTCTGAAAGGGGAGAAACAGTCGGCGCGTCCCTTTCTGTACCGCGAGTTCCCAGCTTACGGTGGTCAGCAAAGCCTCAGGATGGGCGACTGGAAGGCGGTGCGGCAGAACCTTGCGCCGACCAAGAAGATGATCGCTCAGGGGGCCGAGCCTACCTTTGAACTCTATGATTTGAGTACCGATCTCCATGAGGAGCATGATGTAGCCCGTCAGCATCCGGAGATAGTGACCAAGATGACGGAGATCATGAAGGCGCAACACGTGCCGTCGAAGGAATTTCCCTTTGTGGCGCTGGACCAATAAGTCCAGCCGGAAAAGAATGAAGGCCACGCGCCTCACATACAGCGCGTGGCCTTCACAGCCCAACAATGATCTTCTTCAGCTCTGAGCGGCGGGTGCTTTGCGTTGCCACTTCACTGCTCAGCTTGGTTGCTGATGACGAGCTTATTATCCACGCAGTTCCCAGACGCGCAACTCATTTTTTATAGAAAATAGATAAAATGCACAAATAGGTGTTACGTTGTGGTATGATGGCTGGTCACGGGTGAGGCCTCGCGCAAGTTTGCGACGCAACTCGTCGCGCTGGCGGGTTTGAATTTCCGAGCTTCACCGACTTGACTGCTTGCGAAGGAAGTCAGACATGGCTTTGCTGAAAAGTCATGAACCGCCGACACTTCCTTCAGTCCACGCTGACCGCCGCTGCGGCTTCCGCTTTGCCCCAAGTCCGCGCAGCCACCGGCAGGCCTGCGGTGGGCATGGACCACTTCGCCGTTCGTGGCACAGGCTGGAAGGCACCGCAAATCATCGAGTATGCGGCATCGCTAAAACTGGATGCGGTGTTTCTTTCCGAGCTCGGACCCTTTGAAAGCTTTGAAGATGACTACCTGAAGAAGCTTCGGGCGCAGATTGATGCGGCGGGACTGAAGGTTTACGTTGGTGGCCGTAGCGTGTGCAAGACCTCAAACGTTTGGGAGGACAAGTACGGCACACCGGACGAGCTGATGGCGCTGATCATCAAAATCGCCAAGGCGCTGGGCTCGCCGGTGGCACGCTGCGTTTTGGGCAACTCCAAGGACCGCATCACGGATGGCGGCATCGAGCGGCACCAAGAAGAGGTAATCAAGGTGTTCAAGGCTGCGAAGAGCCGCTGCGAAGCCGAGGGGCTTAAAATCTCCATCGAAAACCATTCCGGTGACCAGCAGAGCGAGGAGCTGCGTAATCTGATCGAAGCGGCGGGCAAGGATTACGTGGGTGCGAACATTGATCCTGGCAATGCGGTGTGGGCTCTGGAAGATCCGATGCACAACCTGGAAGTGCTGGGACCTTATGTGAATTGCAGCAGCGTGCGGGACAGCATGATCTGGGAAACGCCCGAAGGCGCGATGGTGCAGTGGACGGCCATTGGCGAGGGCTTGGTGGACTTCGCAGCTTACTCCAAGCGGTTTGCCCAACTGGCCCCGGGCGTACCGCTCATGATCGAGACGATCTCGGGCTTCGCGAGGCCGTTTCCCTTCTTGAAGGAGGAGTTCTGGAAGCCGTATTCAAAGGCTCCCGCGGCTTCGTTTGCCGGATGGTTGGCAATGATGAAGAAAGGCCACGCGATTGACCCGTTCAAAGCGCCGAACAAGGAAGCGGAGGTCGCTTATCAAAAGGGCGAGCTGGAACGCAGTGTGAAGTGGCTGCGCGATCACGCCTAACTAAAGAGCATGCGCTTCACCATCCAGAGCTTCGCCTTCCACGTGCTGCCCATGCGCACGCGGTTCCCGTTCAAATACGGCATCGCCAGCATGTCGGCGCTGCCGCATCTGTTGGTGCAGGTGCATTTGGAAGTGCAGGGGAGGGCGGTGCAAGGTCTGGCAACGGAAGGCCTGCCGCCGAAGTGGTTCACCAAGGATCCAGACACGCTTTTCGAGCAGGATCTGGCAGAGATGCTGGCGGTGATCAAGAACGCCGCGCGCATCGCGCAAAACGCCGCCGAGCGTCCGGTGGGCTTCTTCGAGTGGTGGCAGTCCATTTATGAGGAGCAGTCAAGCTGGTCGCAGTTGCGTGAAGTGCCTTCATTGCTCGCGAATCTGGGCACTAGCCTGATTGAACGCGCGGTCATAGACGGACTCTGCAAGGCCGCCGGAAGGCCGTTGCATGAGCTGGTGGCTGGTCCTGCTTTTGGCATCGACCTGGGCGCGGTGCGGCAGGAGCTGCAAGGCATGGCCGTGGCGGAAGTCATTGCGCCGAAGCCGCTGCAACGCTTGAACGTACGCCACACGGTGGGCCTGGGCGACCCGTTGAGGTTGAGCGACATTCCGCCTGAAGAGAAGCTGCATGACGGCCTGCCTCATGGCTTGGATGAATCCATCAAGGCCTACGGGCTGCGCTATTTTAAGATCAAGGTGTGTGGCAAGCCTGAGCAGGATCTGGCGCGGTTGCGTGAGATCACTTCCGTACTTGTGGAAGGCTGCGGCAGTGACTTCCATTGCACGCTGGATGGCAATGAGCAGTTCCAAACGCTGGAGAGCTTCCGCGATTTCTATAATACCCTGGCGGCGGATGTGGCGCTGAAGCCATTATTTGCCAATCTCATCCTGATCGAGCAGCCGCTGCACCGTGCCCATGCGCTGGATCAGGCGGTGGGACCTGCCTTTGCAAGCTGGCGCGATGGTCCGGCGATGATTATTGATGAATCGGATGCATCGCTGGCGGATCTGCCGCGCGCGCTTTCATTGGGCTATCGCGGCGTAAGCCATAAGAACTGCAAGGGCGTGGTCAAAGGGCTGGCCAATGCGGCGCTTTTGAAGCGGCGCGGGCTTAATCTTCTCAGCGGCGAGGACCTAGCGAATGTGGGGCCGGTGGCCATGCTCCAGGACCTCAGCGTCATGGCCTTGCTGGGAGTCACGCATGTGGAGCGCAATGGACATCATTACTTCAAAGGGCTGTCCATGTATCCGGATGAGGTGCAGGAGCAGGCGCTGGAGGTTCACAAAGATCTCTACCATTGGCATGCGGGCGGTTTTCCCACGCTCAATATTAAAGGCGGGATGGTGGAGCTGGGCAGCGTCAATCGCGCGCCCTTTGGCTGCGGTGTCGCCATGGATTTAACTGCCTATGAGCCGCTGAATGCCTGGATCAAGCGTGGCGGGATGGGGGAGTTGTAGGTTTTCCCGAAATCCTGTGGAAAGATCGTTCGCCGGACGGACGAAGACTGTCTCCCCCATGATTAGAAGCCCCCTCCTTTTCCTCTGCCTCACTGCTGCGGCCATTGCCGCTGAACCGGCTTCCAAGCCCGTTTTTGAAAGCTCCTCCCTTTCTGCCAAATGCAAGCAGCGGCTGGCGGAAGTGAAGGCAGACCTCAAGGGTGCCAAAGAACTCTATCTGGTAGTTTCCGACGAAGGGGCCAACAGTTGTGATTGGGCCGACTGGCTGGAACCGAAGCTCATTATGGCGGATGGTTCGATCAAGGAGCTGACCACGCTTGCTTGGAAGTCCGCCAAGGCAGGCTCGGGCAAGGTGAACATCGGCAAGACCGCGATGGGCGGCGCACTGACGGTGGACAAGAAAGAGTACACGCGTGGCATCGGTACGCACGCGGCCTCGATCATCGCTTATGATTTGCCAGCGGGCGTGCAGGGCTTCACCGCGACGGGGGCGATTGATGATGGTGGCATGGTGCGGGCGGGCAAGGCCAGTGATGCATCAGTGAAGTTCCAGATTTATACAGCGAAGCCCACCGAGATTCAGCAGGGCAATCTGAACGCAGGTCCGCCGTTTGTGCCGGTGGATTTGTTCTCAGTACCAGAGGGCCTGGAAGTCACGCTTTGGGCAACTTCACCGATGCTCTACAATCCCACCAACATCGATTTCGATGCCGAAGGCCGGATGTATGTGGCGGAAGGCGTGGACTATCGCGGCAAGGCGGGCCGTCGTCCCGAAGGTGACCGCATCGTGGTGCTCGAAGACACCACCGGCTCAGGTCGGGCGGACAAGAGCAGCGTGTTCGTGCAGGAGCAAAATCTTGCGGCACCGCTGGGTGTGGCAGTGCTCGGCGACAAGATTGTGGTGTCGATGCCGCCTGATCTTTTGGTCTACACGGATGTCGATCACAACGGCAAGTTTGATCCGGCGGTGGACAAGCGCGATGTCCTGCTGACGGGCTTTGGCGGGCGTCAGCATGACCACAGTTTGCACAGCCTCACGGCGGGGCCTGACGGCCAGTGGTACTTCAACCAGGGCAATACTGGCGCGGAATTTACCGACCGCTCCGGCAAGACCTTCCACATGGGCAGCCCTTACATGAAACAGGAGATCGCGGGCATGAAAAGCGACGACGGCAATGTCTGGATCGGTGGCTTCACGGCGCGCATGAATCCTGATGGCACGAATGTCAAAATCATCGGCCACAACTACCGCAACAGCTTCGAGCAGACCATCAACTCGTTTGGCGACATCTATCAGAGCGACAACGATGATCCTCCCGCCTGCCGTGTGACGCAGATCATGGAAGGCGGCAACGCGGGCTTTGCTTCGACTGATGGCAAGCGTTCCTGGGGTGCTGACAAGCGGCCTGGACAGGACACGCCTACCGCTGAATGGCGTCAAGAAGATCCCGGCACCATGCCTGCGGGCGATGTCTATGGAGGCGGCTCGCCCACCGGCGTGGCCTTCTATGAAAATGGCGCGCTGGGCGACCAGTGGCGCGGCCTTCTGCTGGCCTGTGAAGCAGGCAAAAACGTGGTGTTTGGCTATCTG
>JAQGPI010000065.1 GCA_028293175.1 Verrucomicrobiaceae bacterium
GCTCTTCCGATCTTTTGGTCCCGGTGCTCATACGGCATTTTTGAAGACGGCTACGGTTGTATCGTCTGTGCCTCTTGAATAGTCTCGGAATAAAATGCCCGCGATGACGCTGGGATGCTTTTGCAGAAGGCCGGGATACCGGTCCACCCGCCACTGCGTCCTGACTCCGTCCGAGTTCATCACCAGGATGGAATCAGGGGTCCACGGATAAGTAAACTCGCGGACCTTCGGCAGTGTGGCACCCACCGTTCCATTGTGCGACACCATGTGGGAAGATTTGCTGTGGGACAGCACCACGCCAGCTATGTTACCCACGCCTGCGTAGCGCACGAGCCCACCGGCCGGGTCGACCTCAGCAATTGCAACCGCAGCGCCGCGAGTAGAGCGAAGGGCGGCGTGCATTTGCTCTATGAGAAAGGATAACCCTCTTCCTGCGCCGTCCTCAAAGATCTTTACTGCCAGAAGGGAGGCTTCCGCTGCAAGGGGACCATGCCCGAGCCCATCAGCAATCATCATCCGGGTGCGGCCCAGGCTTCCCACCTCGAAGCCAAAGGAATCTCCGCAGACTGTTTCGCCTTTTTTGGGCACATTCGCCACGCCCAAACCAATGTTTTTTTGACCGCCGTTGGGTACCGGACAAAGTCTGCTCAGGAGCGCAGTTCCCGTCTCCGGCTGGGAGTAGTAGTCAAACACACCGGAGGCCCGGCGCACGGCACCGAGGCCCGTGCCGGCGGTTCCAGCCGTGGAATATCCATCGTTCAGACATGCGTGGAAATTGGCTCGTCCTGGTCCATTGTCCAAGGACAGCAACTCAAACTCGTAGGGATCTTTGCGCAACAGCCGCAGCAGGAGCACGCCCCCTTCAGCGGTATGCAAGACTAGATTACGGGCTAGTTCAGCCACGACCAGGGCCAGTTGAGCCGCGTCTTGGGGCGGGCAGCCGTGCCCAACAGCCCAGGATACGGCAAGCCTTCGGGCCTCTCCTGTCTGGCTAACTTCTGCGACAGGAAGATGAAGAAAGAGTGACATACAGGGACCGTGCTACTTCCACTTTGTAATCGTGACTTTTGTGCCTTCGCCCACTTTGGATACCAGTTCAAATTCGTTTACCAGACGCTTCGCCCCACCTAGGCCTAGGCCCATGCCCTTGCCAGACGTGAAGCCATCCTTGAGGGCCTGATCGAGGTCTGGAATCCCCGGGCCCTTGTCTTCGAAAACGACGCGCAGTCCCTTGCGCATGCCTGCCTCCAACACTGTGAGGTGCACTTCGCCGCCGCCGCCGTAGATAAGAAGATTGCGCGCCAGTTCGCTCGCCGCTGTGACTACCTTCGTCTGGTCCACGATGGAGCAGGCTATCTCGACCGACCACTTGCGGACGAGCTGCCGCACGAGCACGATATCACCCTCGGAACGGACCGGATGCGTCTCGCTTTTCAGGACGGTCATGGCTGATCGAGACGTGAGAGAACCTGGATGCCCTTGGCAACGTTGAGCGCGGTATGCACGCCTTGCAGCGACAGGCCCAGTTCCACCAGTGTGATGGCCACCGCAGGCTGCATACCTACAACTACGGTTTTGGCATCCAGGACCCGGGCCATGGCAGAGATGTTGCCCAGCACGCGCCCGATGAACGAATCCACCATTTCCAGACTGGAAATATCGATCAGCACGCCCTTGGCGCCTGTCTCGCTGATTTTGTTGGTAAGGTCGTCCTGTAGCTGCAAGGCCAGCCGGTCATGCATGTCTACCTGGATGGTGACGAGCAAAATATCGCTCATCCGTAGAATGGGAATCCGTTCCTGCATAAGAGAGAAGTTATTTTGCAGAATCGGTCTTAGCTACAAGACGGTAGCCGGTGCGTTCCAGCGCCGTCTTGAAAGCTTCAGCCATGGTGGCTTTTGTGGTCACGGCGCTAAGGTCGATGGCCAGATGCACCATGGTTTGGGCGATCTGTGGGCGGATGCCGCTAATGATGCAGTCAGCTCCCATCAGTCGAGCGGCTGCTACCGTTTTGAGCAGGTGCTGCGCTACCAGGGTGTCCACGGTAGGCACGCCAGTGATGTCGATGATGGCGATTTCAGAGCCGGTTTCCACGATGCGCTGTAGCAGCGTTTCCATCACCACGCTGGTGCGAGCGCTGTCGAGCGTGCCGATGATCGGTAGGGCCACGATGCCGTCCCAGAGCTTCACGACAGGAGTGGAAAGCTCCAGCATGTCCTCCTGCTGGCGGATCACCACATCCTCACGTGCTTTCTGGAAGACCTCGGTGGTGTATAGACCCAGCTTGTCCAGCAGGTTGGAAGCAGCGTCGTTGTGCTCCAGGATAGCTTTCGGGTCGCTTTTAAGCGTTTCCCGAATCAGCTTCGCCAAAGCTGGTTTCAGGGAGAATACAAACAGAGCGGTCTCGGAAGGGCTGAACCCCATGCGCACGCGTTGCCTGGACAAATCCCCAAGGAAGTCCAGGGTGGCCACCCAATCCGCATTGCGGATGTTGGTGAGATTGCCGATGGAAACCGCCGATTGAAAACGCGACAGGAATTCGGCCGACTGGCTTTGTAGCTCCTGTTCATCGATCAAGTCGAGCCGCATGTCATCAGCGCTCATCTGCGCCGTCATCCAATTTTTTACCAGGCTGTCCCGATGGTTTTTAATGATCTCTACAAGTTGTATGTGCAGCATGGAGGTGAGGGAACTTTGGCGATGGCGGGCTAATGTGGGAAAGCACGGTTGTCCCTGAGCCAGCGGCTCCAGGCAATAATGCAGGGAACAAAGAATCCCCGTCACGTGGGAGGGTGCGATGATCGCAATCGTGTCGGGTGATCGGTCTATAAGTGAACGCCCCCCCCAGTTCAAGGCTTTCGGTGTCTTTGTGGGTTTTTTCTACGCTTTGGCTCAGCTACTAAAAATACTAATACCTGGATCTTGAGGAAAAAGTGAGGATACGGTCCTACAATGTGCGCAAAAGTGGTGTATCACCTGCCGCACTAAAGCCTCTATGAGGTCGGCAGAGGCCCATGGTTTCCTTGCGCACGCAGAATGCTGGATTCGGCCGTTCGGGGAGGTGTTCTTGCGTCAGCTACACCAAGTAAGCGAATAGATATAGAGCCGTGTATTAAGGTATTATCCCTCTCAATTAATGTATGAAGTATCGTAGTATAGGACGCCGGCGGATCCTATATGCCATAAGCCCTCAAGTGTGGCGGCGGTTTCGTAGCCGAAGGTGCAATTTTAGGGCCGTCGGCTATTGCGAACCGGGAAAACGCGTGCATAGGGTGGCACCCCTTATGTTTGGCCACCTACGTCTTCATCGCTGGTTCTGCTTATTGATGCTCATTGCAACCGTGACCGGAGCCAAGGCCCAGGATGTCACGGTCCCTACCGTTACCATCCGGCAGAGTGAAGTCAGCACTTCGCCCATCGCCAGTCACAAGCGCTTCACCTTCTGGGTCAGCGCGCAGGATGACACGGCGTTGAAATACTACACCTCTGCTGGAGGTCCGCTCGAATTTCGTGCCCGCGTTTCGCGCAATGCTGCCGCCACCATCGCACAGGGCGGCTACCGGCCCTGGCAGGCTTGGCCGGCGGATTTTTCCACGCCCATTTATCTGGATGTGAACTGCACTTATTTCTACTTCGAGGTGCGGGCCGTTGATGCGGCGGGCAATTATTCCACCATTGCCTCAAAGGAATTCGTTGCGCCTTTCCCCCTCGCCAAAGCACCTGTGGTACCGGCATTCAGGCAGGCGGCCAAGACCACTGAAGGCGGGGTGACGGTGCAGAGCCTCATCGCGGATGTGGACCTGGATCAGGATGGAACGGCTGACATCATCGAGGGTGACAAGGCGACGGGCATCGTCAGCCTGCGGCGCAATCCAGCGGGCGATGGGGTGACGCTGAAGACCTCCACGCTGAGTGTTTCGGCGGGGTCCTTGCAGGCCGTTGCGGCGGGCAAGCTGCGCTCCGCCAGCAACCTTCCCGATGTAGTGATCTCGCGCTCCGGCTCATTGGTCATTTATAAGAACCTGGGTGTGAATTCCACGGGAGACCTTGAGTTTTCTTTTTCCGATGTGTTGGAACTTTCCACCCACTATCTCAGCCATATCCTGGTGACGGATGTGACGGGCGATGGCGTGGCGGACATCGTTGCCGCAGGCAGCGAGTATGGGGAGAACAATTACCTCGTGGCGGTCTTTGCCAACCATGGCGACGGCACTTTTGCTGATCCCCATACTTATCCGGTGGAGGCCTTCATCAAGAGCTTGGCGGTGGGCGACATGGATAATGATGGGCGCCCCGACCTGGTGGTGGGCGAGGAAGACCAAGGTGTGCAGGTGGAGGTCTTGCTCAACAGTGCCGACGGCACCTTCTCCGCCGGCGGGCTCAACTATGGCTCCTACTACGGGGACCGCCTGGGCAATGTCGAGGTGGGTGACATCAACGGTGATGGTGTGGCGGACATTGTTTTCTCCTCCTACAGCACCGTGTTTGAAGGCAGCAATCGCTACCTCTTGATGGCGGCGGAATGCCTTTTTAACAACGGGCATGGCACCTTTGAATCCAGCCTTTATCTGGATGCCGACAACTTCCTGGCGCCGCCTGGCTATGATCCGCAGACGGCACGTGTGACGGTGGCGGTTGCGGACACCAACTTCGACGGGACCAAGGATATCGTGCTGGCCTCCAACGTGAAGACCACGGGCAAGGTGCTGCATTTGAAAACCATAAAGGACTCCCAGGGCACGCTCCTTTCCACCGTGCTGGCTTCCACCGCCATCTTTACCAATCTGGCAAAGCCCGGCCTGATGGCCGTGGGTGATCTGGATAACAACGGCAAGCCAGACCTCGTCTTTGCCAATGAGTCCGCGGTGAATCCGCTTAATGTGATGCTGAACTTCACTGCGGGCGGGCTGACGGCTGCGACGAAGTTCACCGTGGCTGTCACTGGTGATACCAATCTGCTCAATGGCGCAGTCTCCGGCTGGGACTGGGTTTTCTCCGCCGTGCTCACCGCCGATCTGCCCAACCTCAGTCTAAAGTTGCAATCCAAGACCGAAACCGGTGCCTGGACGGATGTGCCCGGCGCGGTCTTCGTCAGGCAGGGGGTCAATGGCTGGAAGCTGGTGCTTACCGATATGCCGGTGGGCCTGCGTTCCTTCCGCGTGGTGGCCTCCGCCACCGGTTTCCCGGATCAAATCACTGCCAAATCGCCGCTGGTCAATGTGCTGCCGCCCGCCTACAGCGTGGATGTGGGCATCGCGGATGTGACGGCGGTGACGGCTGGCAAGGCCACCGTGGGCCCCTTTAACAGCACGCGCATGAAGAATGTGGAGCAGGGGAAGACAGGCATCGTGGCCATCAAGCTGACCAACCTGGGCAGCGCTGAAAAAATCCGGTTCCTGGCACCGCGCAGCAACGGTTCGAACAAGTTCCTGGTTCAATACGCCACTGATCCCGACTTCATCAACAACATCTCCATCGCCGCCTCCCTGGGCGTGTATGAAACCGCTGTGCTGCCCAAGGGCGGCACGGCCACAATCTATGCCAAGGCGCGCGCAGGCTCCGCCACCACCAGCAATGAGCTGGGCGCTTTCACGGTGCTCGCCACTTCCGCAAATGACGGCGTGCACACCGATTCCGCCACCTTTACCATCAAGGCTCTGCTGGCCAAGAATGTGTTCTTTGTCACCAATAACAATGATACGGGCGACGGCTCGCTGCGTGCCGCCTTGAGTAATGCCTTGCTCAATCCCCCCAAGACCGGCCGCCCCGCGCCCCAGGTAAGGTTTGAGCTCGCCGTTGCGGACTCCAACCGGCCGTATATTGACGTGCTCTCGCCGCTGCCTCCTATCACCAGCGACAGCACATTCATTGATGGCAATTCGGAAAAGGAATTCGCTGCCTTCCTGATCCAGACCCTGCCTTCCGCTGCCGTGGGGCTGCGGGGCAAGGCGCTCACTCAAATGAGAGCCGCGCAGGCGGTAACTGTGGAGGACGGCCTGCAAATTTACACCAGCAACACGCTGATCCAGGGCCTGTGGTTTGGCGAGTTCAAGCGCTGCATCGTCATCTCCAATCCGCCGCAGGTGACCACCCTGGCCAAGAAAAACCAAGTGCGCGGCTGCGTGTTTGCCTCGTTCGATAACAGCGGCGTATGCCTGACCAACTATGCGGCCTCGAACATCATTGGTGGCACCGACGTGGCCCACCGCAATGTGTTCCAGGGCTTCACTCATACGAATGTGCCTTTCGGCGCTCAGGGCGTGCTGGTCTCGGGCACCGGCTGCATCGGCAATAGAATCGAAGGCAATATCATCGGCACCAACAGCGATGGCACCGACGTCAACCCCACTGGAATCAGGGGCATGCTGGTGGCTGGCATCCTGATCGAAGCCGGGGCGCAGAACACCTTGGTGCGCAAGAATGTGCTTTCCGGTAACGTCGGCGTAGAGATGTATGCCAGCGGTCTGCGCATCCAGGGCGCCACGACCACCGGCACCAAGATTCAAGGCAACAAGATCGGCGTTTCCATCGATGGCAACACCGCCATCCCCAATGGCGCGTGGGGCGTCGCGGTTGACGCCCCTTCCACCGTGGTGGGCGGCACCTCGGCCGGGGATGCCAACCTCATTTCCGGCAATGTCCGCGGCGTTTTCATCACTGCGGATTATTGCACGGTGCAGGGCAATCTGATTGGCACCAACAGCACCGGCTTGTTGGCAATTGCCAATGACATCGGCGTCATGATCAATGAGGGCGTGAAGAAAACCGTGATTGGCGGGGCGACGCTGAGCGCTCGCAACGTCATCTCTGGCAACAGCTATAATGCGGTGCGGGTGAGCGGTCAGACCGGGCCGGTGACGACCTCGGAGAACTCCATCCTGGGCAATTACATCGGGCTTGGGTCGGATGGATTGACGGCGGTGCCCAATGGAAGTTCGGGGCATCCCGCCATTGAAATCCTGGGCGCCCAGAAGACCACTGTCACGGGCAATACCATTGCCTACAACTCGCGTGACGCGGTGAACATTTCCCAGGCGACGGCGGTGAAAAATGTCGTCCGGCAAAACTGGACCTACAGCAATGGGGGACTGGGAATCAATCTCGTGAATGCTTATGATGCACCCTCCGGGCGCACCGGCAATGACGCGGGCGATTCCGACACCGGCCCCAACAACCTGCAGAATGCCCCGGTGCTGACATCGGCCAGTGTGGTGAAAGTGGGGACGCTGTATTACACCGACATCCGCGGCACGCTGAATTCCAATGCGGGCGTGGGCACGGTGAAGAACCGGTACATGATTGATTTCTATACCAGCGATGTGGCGGATGACAGCGGATCGGGCGAAGGCGCGGTTTACCTGGGCTCCGCCGAAGTGGTGGCTGATCTGCCGGGCAACAGCACGATCTTTGTGCGCTTCAAAGGTGACCTGACGGGCAAGATCATCACGGTCACAGCCTCCAGGGAAAGCAGCAGCAGCAAGCCTGTTCCAGAGGAGACGAGTGAGTTCAGCAACGGCGTGCTTTCCACGAAGCTCTGAGGCTGGTACCGCGTCAGCACTCTCTAGATAATCGCCCTCAGGAAGTCGCTGCGCCTTCCAAAAAGGTGGTCGAGGCATCGGCGGCACTGGATCGCTCCTTCAATCAGTGAAGGGGCCACTTGCTGGCGGAAGCGATGGCTGTCCGTTCGCCAGGAGCCTCTGCTCCCAGCACTTGCGTTTCAGTTATTTCTCCCGACTATCACCCTCCCTTTTCCCAGACCCATGATTCCGAACTTTTATCGCACCCACCATTGTAACGCGCTCCGTGAGGAGCACATCGGCCAAACCGTTACGCTCGCAGGCTGGGTGAATTCGGCGCGCGACCATGGCGGCGTCATTTTCATCGATCTGCGCGACCGCGAGGGCATGACTCAGGTGGTGTTCCGCCCAGAAGAAGATGCTGAGATCGCCACCCGCAGCCATGAACTGCGCGATGAAGATGTGGTGCAGATCACCGGCCGCATTGAGAAGCGCCTGGCGGGTACGGAAAACAAGAACCTGGCCACGGGCACCATTGAAATCGTCGCCGTCACGCTCACGATGCTGAACAAGGCGGACGTGCTGCCCTTCCATCTCGACCGCGAGATGTCGAACGAAGACCTGCGCATGAAGTACCGCTACCTGGACCTGCGCCGCGAGCGCATGACCCGGAACATCCGCACGCGCCACAAGATCACCACGGCGGCGCGGAACTACCTGGATACGGAAGGCTTCATCGAAGTGGAGACGCCGATCCTGTCGAACCCGACGCCGGAAGGCGCCCGTGACTTCCTGGTGCCGGCGCGCATGCACCCCGCTCACTTCTATGCGCTGCCGCAGGCGCCGCAGCAGTACAAGCAGCTGCTCATGGTGGCCGGGCTGGAGCGCTATTTCCAGATCGCCCGCTGCTTCCGCGATGAAGATCTTCGCGCCGACCGCCAGCCTGAGTTCACCCAGATCGACATCGAGGCCAGCTTCGTGAAGCAGGATGACATCATCCCGCTGGTGGAGGGCCTTCTCGCCTCCATGTTCAAGGCCGGGCAGGGTGTGGACATCCCGCTGCCGATGCCGCGCATGACGTATCAGGACGCGATGGACCGCTACGGCTCAGATAAGCCTGACACCCGTTTCGGCTGGGAGATCACCAAGCTGGACGACCTCTTTGCGAACACTGGCTTCAAGATCTTCAAGAACGTCCTCGAAGGCGGTGGTACGGTGCGCGGAATCAACTGCAAAGGCTTCGCCACGGTGACCACCGGGCAGATGAACCGCCTGAACGAACTGGCCGTGCAGGCTGGTCTTCCTGTAAAGGCTCTGGCCTTCATCAAGCTGGAAAACGGCGAGTACAAGAGCCCGCTCTGGAAGGTCTTCAGCGACGACGAAAAGAAGGCCGTGACTGAGCGCATGGACCTACAGGAAGGCGATGTGGTGTTCTTCGTGGCCGGTGCCTGGGAGATGGTCACGACCGTGCTGGGCCGCACCCGTCTGGAAGTGGCTTCTATGATGGATCTGCTCAAGGACAACAAGGCTTTGAACTTCCTTTGGGTGGTCGATTTCCCGCTGCTGGCCTTCAGTGCGGAAGATCAGAGCTGGGTGGCCGTGCATCATCCTTTCACCCGCCCGAAAGCGGAAGACGTGGCGCTGCTGGATGCGGGCAATTACGGCAAGGTGCGCGCCGAGGCTTACGATGTGGTGCTGAACGGCTACGAGCTGGGCGGCGGCAGCATTCGAATCCATGAGAGCGATTTGCAGGCGAAGATGTTCAGCGTGCTGGGCGTGACCCCGGAAGAGCAGCAGATCAAGTTCAGCCACATCCTGGAAGCCTTCAAATTCGGCGCGCCTCCTCACGGTGGCCTGGCGCTGGGACTTGACCGTATCGCCATGCTGGTGAGCGGCGAGACGAGCATCCGCGAGGTGATCGCCTTCCCGAAGAACAACAAGGCGAGCGATCTGATGACGGACAGCCCGACCAATGTGGACTTCAAGCAACTGCGCGAACTTTACATCCAGAGCACCTTTAAGCCGAAGGAAAAGGAAGAGCCGAAAGCGTAGCGGCTCGGTTTTACTTTTCTGCAAACAAAACACCCGGCCTTCCTCTCAGAAGACCGGGTGTGCTATGATGGGATACACTCAACTACCGCGTCCTAATTCGCTGCATTGGCGCTTAGGGTCAACGCGGCAGTACCGGTCGTGCTGGTGGCGAAGCCATAGAACTGGCGGGTGAAGCCTGGGTAGTTGATCACAATGCCCTTCAGCGTGGAGATCTTTGCAGGCATGGGGCTGACCAGTTTTACTGTGCCGGTGACGGTGCCATTAGCAGTGCTGACAGCGAGGTTCACGAGATTAGGATTCGACTGCCCATAGGTGAAGACATTCGAGCCGGAGAGCGTGAGGTCGTTTTTCGTAAATTCATCGAAGTCGAGCTTAGTGATCTTGAGAACGCTCAGGCCACCGGAAGCATCGAAGGTGGCATCCACGCGATGGGTTGGCTCGGGCGGAGTGTAGAAGTTACCAAAGGTGTCGTATTCGCTGCCGTTGATCCCCTGTGGCAGGAAAGCAACATTCGCTGCCGGAGCCGGGCGGAACCATTGCATGCTACCGCTGACTGAGGTAGGCGAGTCCGTCGCATCAAAACTGGCCGTGCCAGTGATCTGTCCCTTACTGATGTAGAGGGGCAGGTGGTAGCAGTAGCTGCCGCCCGTGCCGATGTTGCCATTGGTGGAGCCGGAGTCATCCAGAAGTGGGGCAGTGAAGGTGAAAACGGTGCCATCAGCCAAGGTACCAGAGGTTGTGCACACACCGGTAATGCCCACGGTCACCGTGGCTATGCCATATCCGAGAGCTTCGCTTTTAGCGATGGCGTAGTTGTAGTGTCGGTTGAGCACATAACGGGGGCAGGGGGCCGCAGCAGTGAATATGCCCGCTGGATAGGCTGTGATAACGTTGGTGTTTCCGCCTACTTTGAGAGAGCCGGTGGCAGGGCCGGAAACATTGCCTTGGGAATTAGAGCCGACCATAACATCCAAAAGTGCAGCCTGCTGGCCGGGACGGTTGATACTTGCGAGCAGGTGCCCGTCGATGTCCACCGCACCAGTGAAGGGATACACGTGCGCGCCCAGTTGGAGCTTGCCAGTGACAAGGCTGGAAGTGGTGGTAACGAGGGTCAGCAGTCCGTTGTCTTCCTTATCCAGCGCGCCAATGAGGGCGGTCTGGTAAGTACGCGGCGTGTTAATCCGCAGAGTGGTAATATTAAGGGTGGTCAGGCCGGTGACGTCGCCAGAAATGCCATCCACTGCGATGCGGTAAATAACACCCTTCGTCACGGGGATGGTGACAAGGCTCGTGCGGGGGATGCTGGCGCTGCCGCTGTCATCATCCTGCGCCACGCGATGGAGGGTGGGCAGGGTGGCACCAGTGTAAACGGCGAGGACAGTGTCATAGTCACTGCCACGAGTGTCGATCTGCACCAAGCCGTTGAAGGTGGGGGTAAACTTCCACCAGACGGAATGCGTCGCACCGCGTGCGCCGCCAAAGGTATAGTGATCGGGTTCTCCAGCCTGAGCCGTTGCTAAGATACCGTTGACAGTAGAGGAGCCAGCGCTCAAGGCGATAGCATTAACGAAATTGTCGTTCGCGGGAGGAGCAGCAACGACGGCTTGGAGTGGAGAAGAGGCGAGGGCGGCAAAAGCCGTCAAAGCGAGAAGTTTTGGTGTAATCATAGCGGATGAAAATTATCATAACGAATAATTGTGTCAAATATGATTATCACGAAATATAATAAAAGTCGGTTTTTGGAGAGCTTGCGATCATTTGCCTGAGGAAATAGCTCTTTTTGCTAGCAACGATGACCTTGCCATGGGCCTGTTTGCAGCCACACTCGACCTCATTCGATATGATGTCTCCAGTAGAACTCTTTGATTTGTCGGGCAAGACCGCCGTTGTGGTCGGTGGTACGGGTGAGTTGTGTGGCGCTGTTGCTGAAGGCTTCGCAGCTGCAAATGCCGAGGTGGTGCTGGTGGGCCGCGATGCTGCGAAGGCGGAGAAGCGCCTGGATGCCATTGGAGCCATGGGGGGGAGGGGATATTTCATTGCCGCCGATGCCTCGAACCGCAGTGATCTCCAACTCGTGTTGGATGCCGTGCTCGAGCGATCGAAAGGCTGCCAAATCCTAGTCAATGGAGCGGGCGTAAATTCCGCCACTCCCTTCCTTGACATTGGTGAAGACGAATACGACCGGATCATGAATATCAACACCAAGGCGGTGGTGCTGGCCTGCCAGGTGTTCGGCCGCTACTTTGTGGATAATAAGGTACCCGCTTCCATCATCAACCTTGGCAGCATGTCTGGCCTGCTGCCACTGAGCCGTGTTTTCACTTACTCAATGAGCAAGGCAGCGGTGCACAATCTCTCCAAGAACCTTGCCCGTGAATGGGCACCGCTCGGCATCCGCGTGAACACGCTAGTGCCTGGTTTCTTCCCGGCTGAACAGAACAAGAAGGTGCTCACTCCGGACCGTGTGGCCAAGATCATGGGTCACACTCCTTCGGCTCGTTTCGGGGAAGCCAAGGAACTAATCGCTGCCGCTTTGTTGCTCGCGAGCAATGCCGCCGGTTCCTTTATCACAGGCCATGAGATGGTGGTGGATGGCGGCTATTCCTCAATGACGATTTGAGGAGTCACGGTCTCACAGAGGACGCGGCCTTCGACTTGATCGCAATTAATCTTCGGTAAACGCACCCATCCTGCGGAACTTCTCGTAACGCTCTTCCAGCAGTTGCGGCAGGGGCAGCTTTTCCAAGTGGTCCAGGGCCTCCGAGACGGCGGCCTTCAGACTTTCTGCAGTGGTGGCGTGGTCATGGTGTGCGCCGCCGAGGGGTTCCGGTACGATCCCGTCAATGACGCCCAGCTTACTGAGATCCTGGGCGCTGAGCTTCAAAGCGGAGGCGGCCTCAGGGGCGTGCTCGCGATGTTTCCAAAGGATGGCGGCGCAGCCTTCTGGACTGATCACGGAGTAATAGGCGTTCTCCATGAGAAGTACGCGGTCAGCAACACCAATGCCGAGGGCACCGCCGGAGCCGCCTTCACCGATGACGACCGCGACGATGGGGGTCTTCAACAGCATCATCTCACGCAGGTTGAAGGCAATAGCTTCAGCGATGTTGCGTTCCTCCGCGCCGATGCCCGGGAATGCGCCAGGGGTATCGATCATGGCGACAATGGGCAGGTGGAATTTCTCCGCCATGCGCATCAAGCGCAAAGCCTTGCGGTAGCCTTCAGGGTGGGCGCTGCCGAAATTGCGCAGTAGGTTTTCCTTGGTGTCACGGCCCTTTTGATGACCAACGACCACGACCTTGCGGTCACCCCAGGTGGCGAGACCGGCGGGCATGGCGTTGTCATCGCCGATGTGGCGGTCACCATGCAGTTCGATAAACTCCGGGCAGATGTGCCGCACGTAGTCAAGCATGAAGGGGCGCTGGTTGTGGCGGGCGATTTGCACACGTTGCCAGGGCGAAAGGTTGCTGTACACATCCGTCTCCGTTTTGTGAAGGCGTGTCTCAGTTTCAACGATCTGGGCAGCCAGTTTCTCACTGGGCTTTGTGGCCTGTTTGCGACGGAGTTCGTCCAACTCATCGCGCAGCTTTAGGATGGGCTTTTCAAATTCGGAGGCGTGCTTCATGGCAGAAAGGGGAGGGAACGGGAATCAATGGACGATGCGCAGCTTAGAGCCTTTGCGCAGGATAGGATAAAGTTCTTCGAGGTCCTCGTTGGCGAGGATTAGGCCCGTCTGCACCATGGCTGCGGGTGCGTCATCATCGGCGTCGGACTGCGGCTGGCCGCCTTTGGATTTAGCTTTCGCCTTCGCTTTGGTCTTAGGCAGAGAGGCCTTCTCCTTGGTTTTGGATTTCGCGTTGGGTGGGGGGGCAAGAGGAGTTGTGGAAGTCGTGGTGCCGACGGGCTCCGGCCGGGGTGGCGCATGGATCACGAGACCGACAGTGGCGGCGTTCTTATAGGCCACAATGGTCTTGTCCGCCTTCATAAAATCAGCAGAGACCGGAGTGATGGTTTT
>JAQGPI010000658.1 GCA_028293175.1 Verrucomicrobiaceae bacterium
TGCGCATCCTTTGCCACCACACGAACTGCAACTGCATCTGGAAAACACATGCTATGTGCAGGATGAAGCAAGAACCCAGCCCCAAGCCCGACATTGGCGGGCGCGCCGAGATCGAAACCCTTGTGAACACCTTTTACCAGCGGGTTCGCTCGGATGATATGCTCAACTTTATTTTCGAAAGCGTGGCGCAAACCAACTGGCAAACCCATCTGCCAAAGATGTACGCGTTTTGGGAGACCGTGCTGTTTCGCAGTGGTGGCTACACGGGCAGCCCGTTGGCAGTGCATGCGAAGCTGGCACCTCTAACGGCGATGGGCCGCGAGCAGTTTGATCGCTGGCTGCTATTGTTCCAGGGCACAGTGGACGATCTGTTTGCCGGCGAGAATGCGGAGCACATCAAAAATTGCGCGGCTGACATGGCAAAGGTGATCCACTCTCGGATCAACTAGGTCAGATCGCCGCCACCTCGGATATCAGTACCAGTACCACGGCAATGGAAAGGTGGGAGAAAGGAACGGCCCCTCCGCCCGCCATTAACCAGCTGGGAGCACTTGCCCGGCTGGCAAGAGCGACGCCTTCGTTCACTGCTGTCAACAAACGCAGCCATAAGGTGCGGTTAGACCCATTTAGGGGAGACAAAAAGAACCATAGCCATGTGAGCCCGTCATCTTTGAAAGGGGGGCGGGCTTTTTCGACCTCACAGGAATCAGGACGAAAGCTCACGGTTCGGCAGGCCAAGCGGCGATATAGGGCGCGATGGTGGCAAGGTCCTCAGGATCGAAATCGTTTTCGAGGCAGAGCCGGACTTCCTCTTCCTTCATGCGGAGCAAGCTGGAGAGCCATGCCGTTGACTTTCCTGCGGTCTCCAACCAGTCGAGGACCTGGGATGTCGTTGGAATAATGACCGGAGGCGCAGGCGGCCCATTCGGACTGTCCTCTAAAGGACACCAACACGAGACGGCGATAGGGTTGCCGTGTTCGTCCTCAAATGCGGTTTCCTTCAAGGGAATGTAGGGCTCAAAAATCCACACGCCTTTTTGCACTACGCCCTCGTGAGCTGTCCAGACGAGAAACCGGTTCGGCGGATACTCGTCGCGTAGGATGTACTGCCACTCAATGTGGTGAGGTTCGGGCGAACTCATGGGTCGTAAAGGTTAAGCCCGATGACAGCAAGGTTGCCTAGTTATTGGGAACAATCTGAGCCTGCAACGATGGATCGGCTCGCTGGGGATTTTGTTCGCTAGCTTTAGGCGGCTCTGAGGATTCGTTTTCGCGAAGGTCGAAGTAGTCGCCAAGAGGAATCGCCTCCATATCACACAAGGCCACGCTTGCGACCCTCGCGCTATCAGTTCCGTACCCGCTGACACGCCTTAAAGCGCGTACGGCAATCTGGAGACGCGGTTCGAACCCTCTAGGAAGAGACTGACCCAACGCTTGAATGATGGCCGTCTCGAAACGTTCCCTCGCGGGGCCAGGGTGATGCAAATCTCCCACCACTTCCTGTGTCTTTCCGGGAGGACATTTGTTCACCGGGATTGACGGCAGGTGTGTGGGCATGCCTGTTACAAGGTGAACAACCCGCCAGTGGGCGGTGGCTGTCCATGATCAACCTTGGCTCAAACACAAAAAAGATGTTTTGTGGATGTCCTACGCTCCTGATGGTGAGAGCGATTTCACCCCAAATCGAATTCGTTCGTACCAGCACAACCTGAGCGTGATCGGAGGTAGCGCTGGGGGTCAGTGTGGTATCCGCACGGGTGCGGGTTCAAGCGGGGTCTACCGGAAACGCGAACCCTCAACTGAAGGGATTGCAAGTCCGCGCTGTAATGGCGCAGTGTTGATTTCCGGAGCGCTCCTTCCCTCTACCTTATTCGACTATTTACTGCACATCGCTCCAAGCGCCACGTTGCTCTCTGCCAGCCCCCCGCTCACTGGGCGAACGTCTTGGTCGTGGTGCCGTCTTGGGCCGTGACGATGGTGTGGATGGTGTTGGCTCCCACGTTCAAGGGGATGGCGGCGCTGGTACTGCCGGAGGTGACGAGAACATTGATAACCTTCGCCGTGGCCGTGCTGTCCGAAACCCTCGGAGTGATGGTGATGGAGTTGAGCGCATTGCCCACGCCGGTGTGCTCCCCCGCCCGGCACTAGGCCGGAGAGGTCGGCGTTGGCGCTCGGGCTTGTCGTGAAAGTGAGGTCCGTGCCATTGCTTGTGCCTGCAGTGCTAGTCGCCGTGATGCGGTAGTGGTAGAGGGTATTTGATGTCAGGCCCCCTATGGTAGTGCTCACGTACTGGTCGCTAGTTCCATACGCCGAGGACAACGTTAAGCTTGCCGTATTAGTATAGTAACTCGTCAGACCAGATTGAAAGCGCGCAGTCGTCGTCAGGCCGCTGGGATTGACAGTACCGTTGAGCGTGGCCGAGGTCGCCGTAATTCCGCTGCTGTATCCCGTCGACACCACGGGTATCGAGGGCAGCGCGGTGTCGCACCCTAAAAAGCGCACGAGGGCGAATCGATAATAGTTGCTGGTGTCTTTAGAAAGCCCCGCCACCACAATGCTGCCTTCGCTTTGCACTGCTCCGCTGGTGCCTCGATCATCACCGCTGCCGATTCCGGTCGTTGACTTTCCACTGCCGCCAAAGCCAGTGTCTACACTGCCGTCAGCATTGTAACGCACGACCGCGAAATCCTCATTGGAGCCGTTGTTGGAATAACCGGCCATCTTCCAGCGCCTGCCGACTGAAACCAACAGGTTGGCGCACCGCCTCACGCCCAAAGCATGGGCTGTCGAACAGACGGCGAAACGTCAGGCACTCGCCCAGGCCATCGTGGCTCCAATGTAACAGACCCGCCCGTCAAGCCCTCGCACAGGGGGGCTTGTTTGACGCATACGCGCTAGTGGCGTGAGTCAAAGAACTTTCTGCGTTGCTTCGTTGGATCCGGGCTCCGAGGGGAAGTTGGGGCATGTTGAACGAAAATCTGCCGGCATCGAAGCGGCGGGATTTGGCCATCGGCGTGGCCGCGAAAAGCTTGCGCACTTGGCCACACAAGCCGGCTTACGTAGCTAGATTGGAGCGTGGCGTGCTACCAAGGGCTTCTGATCTACGCGCGCCAAACGCTTGATGGCGCCATGCAGCCGGTGTCGCCCTCCAATCCCTTCTGGCTTCTCCGGGCAGGCATTTGCAAACCGTAGCAGCCGCGCAGGGCAGTCAGGACCCGGCCCGCTCCAAGAATCTGTATTGGGGCATGGAAAAATCCGCTTCACCACCTGCCTATCACTCTCTCAATCGGGGAGAAATCACAACGAAGAGTCTTTATAACCAGCAAACCAACCCACGAGATCAAAAGCGGGAAGTTCAAAGCCACGATCTGGCGCAGCACCGGCAAGGACGGCAAACGTGACTTCCACAGCGTACATGTAACGCGCTCTTTCATGAGCGGCGACCAGTGGCGCGAATCCACACCTTCCTCAAATCCGGACTTCCAAAGCTCATTGAGCTCCTGAACCCAAGCTAAGGATTGGATCGCAAGTGTGAGGCTTTTCACGGTGTCGCTTTCACGCGATTTGGAGTGACGAGCCGAAATGGATAATCATTGAGGGGATTCAACTCCTCATAGTAACAAGCGGCAGGTTTGCCCCTGTAGAGCTCCTGAAAACGCCCATGGATCGAAGGCTCATACACCCAGGGAATCACCCACTCGTAGTGCCCGGCCATGGCCACCAGTTCGGCGGACGGCTTTCCGTCATATGCCCCATACCATTCCTCGAACGTCGGGAGACGGCCGCCTAGCCGCCTGGCGGTTTCCATCGCCTTCAACCAAGGCACGGGCATCCTCGGATGCTTTTCCATTTTAAACCCTTCGCATTCCACCATGGCATCAAGTTTGTCCTTACGATCCGGAGCCATTGCCGCTGCTTTCTTCGCACCCGCCAGGTTGTTGGCAGCATATTCTTTGTAATCGGCTAGTCTCAGATTCATCTCATCTTTGGCGGCGGCGTATGACAGGCTTGCAACCTGCTTTCGCGGAATGAATTGGATCTTCCCATGCCAGATCGCCAGGAAGCGGAAAGACGTGGTGAAAGCTTCGTCCGGCAACGGCTCGATTTCGCCCAGGTTCACATTCACCCATCCGTCCTTACCCACCATCACCTGTCTCGTTTCCGTCCAGAATGGAGTCCCGCCACTGGGTGACCGATACAGTTCAAACTTAATGCTTACCTCGGTGCCCCAGAGGTCCATCTTTAACATTGGCATGCCGCCTCGATATTGAATGACCCTGCCGGGATCCGCCTTCGCTTCGTTTTTGGGGCTGTTGCCCCCTGCGATAACCGCGGGCAAGAAACCAAAAATAAAGAGCAGAGATACAACAACAGGCCACCAGCATTCGACGATTCGCGCGGCGCATGAACGGGAATTTTTCTTCTTGTGCATTGGAGAAGGATTTATCTGTGGATGGGACGGGTCACGGCTTCCTAGCCTGGTTGCGGAGATGCTCTGCTTTGTCTTTTATATCGCTGAGATCCTGCTGCATGCGCAGGAACCCTTCATTGTGCGTGAATACCGGGCTGTGGTGATAGGCCCCCTTAAAGGTGGAAGCGTGGTGAAACTTCACCATCTCGAAAAAGCGTTGTTCGATCGGGCTGAGACCATCGTAAGGCATCTCAGTACCAGGAAGCGGCTTACTAGATTGGGATTTCTTTGATGTCGCCGCCGCCGCACCCTGCCGATCAGGAGAGTTGGGCTTTGCGACGGAGGGTGAAGTTGATGCCAGCCACTTGATGAGGCTTTCGCTTTGAAGTTGATTGATAACGCCGGCCGCCTCTCCAAGCACGGAATCTGCTTCTTTTTTAACGAGATCAGCACTGGCCAGACTCTCCGAAGCAAAGCGTGAAGAATGGCAGGTAAGGCAGTTCGCCAGCATGAGCGAACGCTGCTTCTTGACCTCTTCAGCACTAATAGACCTCATCTGGACACTGGTCTCCTCCGTATCCAAAGCAGCGCCGGTTCCCACATTTCCGAGCCCCAGTCCGATACTGGTGTCGTGACTGCCACGGGACATGTGACAAGTGACACAGGTCGGCGACTGAGCGCGGGTTTTTTCAGAGGCATAAAGTTGACCATGTTTGCTGGCCTGCCACATTTCGATGTGAGGGTGATCCGGCCCGCTGTGGCATCCACCGCAGGACTCGGGCCTCCGTGCCTCCACCACAGAAAACGCATGGCCACTGTGACAAGAGTTGCAACTGCCACGGCTGCCGTCCGCAAAATGCTCCCCAATCTTGTGGCACGATACACAACCTTGTCCGGCCATTGCCGGAGACAACCGCTTGAACTTTGGATCCGACTCCATCCGGTCGATCGCCTCGGCATGCAGGCTCCGGTTGAACTCATTGACTTGCTGGGCGTGACAGTTGCCGCATTTTGCGGCGCTCACCTTGCCCTTCGCATTGAAGATGGTGCTGTGATTGTCCCCATGGCAATCGGCGCAACCAACGCCCACGGCCGCATGGCGGCTTTCCTGCCAGGCCAAAACCATGGTCTTGTTTGTCTGGCGGTGACAGTCCACGCAATTCTGTTGCGGCTCGGCCGACACAGAGCCTGTCGCCACCTTCAACACAACAACCATCGCCACCAGCAAATCCGTCAACCGCATACCGGAGAAATGAGAGGCAAAGTATTGTTTGATGCAGTCCATGGAGGAAACCAGGCAACGTTGTAACGGGATCCAAGGATCGAGGAATTGAGATCAAAGGCCAGCCGCTATTTGCTGCAGGGTGAGCATTGCATATGAGCAGGTAAGAACAGGATCGCTCTCCCACCAGTGGCCGTTTGCGTTAACCCACGATCCGTCTTCCCGCTGAGCGGCGAGGATTTTTTGGGTTAGCTCTGTGCGCCAGTCGATCTCCTGGCCGTCCTTCAGTTTCAGCCGTTCGATTTTGCGGATGCTAAGCACCTTGGCGATGGAGTGGTAGTAATAATACAGTCCCTTGCTGCCGAGGCCGGGATTCTCCTCAACGGTGTAGTTCTGCTGCAACCAATTGATAAAAGCAACGATGCGGTCGTCGTCCGTTTCCAGCTTGTCATAGACGAGGCTGAGCAAGCTGTCATAACTCATGCTTCCGGAATAACGGAGGGCAACTTTGCGGCCCGGCACAGGATCAGCGGAGGCCTTTTTACCTGTCCCGGCGCTTTCGGTCGTGGGGCTTATGATTGGCGCCCTCTTGCCATCGGTCCCCGGAGGTTTTCGGTAGCTCTCCACAAACTTAATTGCCGCATCCCAATTCAGTCCGGAGGAGTCTTTTACCTTCGATGGACGATCCGTGGCCCCCGCCTCGAATTGCCGGAGCGAGGCGAGCGTGCTCGAAAAATCCGCTCGTGAATCGATTTCGCTCTCGTCCGCGTCTTCCGCGCGGAAATCCAGGCCGGAGCGGTGGTTCTGAAGGAAGCGTTTCGCCCCCGGGATCAGCACGAGCGACTGCTGATTATCATCCAGCAGGAGGCTGCTAAGACAAAGCGCAGTGTTGTATACGACGAGCCCCCGTCCGTAGAGTCCGCCGTCGGCTTTAGCCTGAGATCTGACAAAGGCATAAGCGTTTTGAACTGCCACTGACTTCGGCCTGTTACGATCACCCTTGATCGCCAGAACAGCGAGTGCTGTAAGAGCCGGGTGGTCGGGGTTCCCCCACGATCCTAGCGCTGCATTTTGATTCTGTTCCAACCAGACACGTCCTTTGCCGATGGCCTTTTGCAGCCGATCCTTCAGCGCAGGGGACTGTGTCGCATGCGTGAAGTTCGCATGAAAAAAAGCGGTGATGATCACCACTCGTAGGATCTTACTGGAGAGTGGCGAAATCATGTCCTCAAAGTCATTGGAGCGGGCCGTGAAAATCGATAAGAACCCCGACGCAAGTCGGATGGGATGCCGTTGAACAAGCAATGACATTCATTTCTTGTCCGTCGTCTTTTTGTCTGCTGCACTGCGGAAGGGTAAGAAGGTGATCTGCACTTTGGTGCCGACGGGAGGCACCTGGGGGGCTGGTGTCCATATCTCGTCGTTATCCGCACCTTCGAGGGGGCTGTTGATCATGGCGATGTAATCCCTGTAACATGCCACGATGGAGCCTTCGAGCTGTGGCAAGAAGCTGCCATTCTCATCCACCGTCGCTCCCGTATAAACCCATCGGTCCCGTGGCACGTTCTTCTTCGTCGCTTCATTATGGAGCCAGTCGTTCAGCGGCGTGCCCTGCTGTTTTCCGTGTTTGTCCGTCCAGCTCACCT
>JAQGPI010000073.1 GCA_028293175.1 Verrucomicrobiaceae bacterium
GCTCTAACTCCCTGCTGGCCACTGGCGATACCAACGGGCACACCCTGGGTTTCACCATTGATACCACCCTGCTTGATAATCCGGCAGCCGTCGGGGCGCTCTACGCTTCGGAGGGAGAGCCCTTCAACGCCAATAATTGGGAAGGTGCCGGTTTCGATTCCCGCATCGGTGTGTGGTTCCACGCCCTCAACACCGGCGGCACGTCCCCCACCTATGATGCCAATGGCACACTCACCAGCTTCAACTTTGATACGCAGAGCTATGTGGACAATGCTTATGAAGGCACCACCGTAGTGCCAGAGCCGAGTTCGGCACTGATGATCGCCCTCGCCGGGCTGGTGATGATTCATCGCCGGTCCCGCCGCGTGGCTGCCTAATTCGCAAGACTGAACACTGCCTCCCGGAAGCCCGCTGATCCTCCCGAGGTCAGCGGGCTTTTGCTTTGGAGGCCACCTCCACCGTCACCTTGCGCAGGATGTCTATGAACCTCTGGGTTTGCGCGTTGAGCACGCCCTTGCGCCAGGCCATCGAGACGATCATCGGCTCTGGCGAGGGTGAGAGCGGCACAAAACCCACCCTCAGCCCGGCAAGGCAAGTGATGCTCTCCGCCGAAAGGGAAATGCCGCGGCCCGATTCCACCGCTGTGATCAGGCTCATCGCACCATCGCATTCCTCCACGATGCGCGCGGATTTGTAAGCCTTGCCCAGCACGCGCTCCAGCATCTCGTGGTAGTCGGGGTAATCCTTGAGCGAGTAGACCACCAGCGGCTCCGCCGCCACCTCCTTCACCGTTACGCTCTTGCGCTTGTTAAACGGATGGCCGGGCGGCACGACAACGCCGGCATGGTATTCCCGCAGCGCCTCCACATTCAGCCCACGCGAGGCTTTCAGCGCCGGTCTCACGATCAGCGCCAGATCAATGTGGTCGTTGTTCAGTCCGGCAAGCATCTCGCCGCCGGTCATGTCGTGCAGCACCACCTTCACTCGCGGCAAGGCCTTGTTAAAGGCTCGCAACGCGGGTGGCAAAAGCTCAACGGTGGGCGATGGCGCATAGCCCACCCGCAGCTCGCCACCGCATTGCGTCGCCACGGCGCGCACCTTGTCCACCGCCTGATCCACCCGGAACAGCACCGCCCGCGCCTCGCCAAGAAAAGCCGAGCCCGCATCCGTCAACCGCACCGACTGAGCGGAACGCTCAAACAAAGCTACGCCCAGCTCCTGCTCCAGATCGCGGATCTGCCGGCTCAGCGGCGGCTGCGAGACATGCAAGCGAGCCGCGGCACGGGTGATGTTTTGCTCTTCGGCAACGACGACGAAGTAACGGAGATGGCGCAGTTCCATGGGGATAGGGGAGCATACCTTGCGGGTATGGTAAGCCAAGCAACATGGTATTTCCGCACCGCGCAAGGACTACGCCATGGGTCGGCATCGTTCGGGTGGAACTTTTCCCCGCACCCTTCTCACGGGTATTCTATATCTTCGATCTCTTCGATATGGAGTGGATGGAGAGGGTCAAAATCAACAAGGCGGAAAATACCGAGAATCAATACCTCACCCTTAAAGGGTGACTTCCATTTTGGGTGTGTCTTCTCTCCTGTTAGGCCGGATACGCGAATCGACGGCGCAAGGTCACTTTTCGATCCTTCAATAGCATCTGACCAAATAAGTGCGGGAGCTTCTAATTTGGCTGAGTCCACCATATATCATGAGAGCCAGATCTGTTTCTCCTGCCATTTGGATGGGTCCTCCAAAACTTGCGCTACAGTGATGGTGGGAGGCTGTCGAGTACATCCCGCAAGCAAGGCCAGGGCGAACATCAACGCCCAGGTGAGTCCACGTTTGTTATTTTCGAAGGCAGTCATAAGAATGGGTTAACCGCTGAGATTGTTTGCAAGCGCACTGCGGCACGGGTGATGTTTTGCTCCTCGGCAACGACGACGAAATAACGGAGATGGCGCAGTTCTATGGCGGTGTAGAGCATACCTTGCGGGTATGGTGAGCCAAGCAACATGGTATTTCCGCACGGCGCAAGGGTGGCGTTCCATGATCTCCCAACCGATTCACTTTTAATACTCCATGAAAAACATCGCCATCATTTACGTCACCGGCACAGGCTCCACAGGCAAGCTGGCTGAAGCCGTCCACGCCGGGGCCGCCAGCGTCGCCGACATGCAGGCCGAACTTATCGCCATCGAAGGCAAGGACATCGTCGATGGCCGCTACAGCAACGATGCCGTCTTCGAAAAACTCAACAAGGCCGATGCCATCATCTTCGGCACGCCTACCATCATGGGCGGCCCTTCCGCGCAGTTCAAGGCCTTCGCCGATGCCACTGGCGGCATCTGGTTTGGCCAGGGCTGGAAGGACAAGCTCGCGGGCGGCTTCAGCATGAGCGGCAGCCCCAGCGGCGACAAGTTGAACACCTTGCAGTACCTGCACATCCTGGCCTCCCAGCACGGGATGCTATGGGTGAGCACGGGCGGCATGCCTTCCTTTTATGCAGGCAAGACCGATGGCTACAACCGCCTCGGCTCCTACCTCGGCGTCATGGGACAAAATACTACACCCCAGGGCCAGCCTGCTGCCATTGATTCCGGCGATGCGCTCACCGGCCAGGAGTATGGCAAGCGCGTGGCAGAGTTGGCTCTGAAGTTGAGGGAGAGTTGATGGTTGATAGGTGATAGTTGATGGACGGAACCGTAATCGCTACGCCTAACTACCATCTACAGCCAACCTCCCTCAGTCCATCAACTATCAGCCATCAACCATCAACTGCCTCCGCCATGAATCTCAGCACGCTCGATCAACTCACCGCCGCCCAGCCCAAGGTCGCGCGGCAGCCGTCGCTGTTCATTGGTCACGGAAGTCCGATGAACATTGTGCGTGACAATGCCTTTACGCAGTCGTTGGCTGAACTCGGCAAGCGGCATGGCAAGCCCAGTGCGGCGTTGATCATCTCCGCCCACTGGCTCACGCGGGGCACCACCAGCGTTTCAGTTAATCCCAAGCCCGCAACGGTCTATGACTTTGGCGGCTTTCCGGAAGAACTGTACCGTATCAAGTACCCCGCTCCTGGAAGCCCTTCCGCCGCTCATGAAACAG
The DNA here is from genome assembly GCA_028293175.1 of Verrucomicrobiaceae bacterium. Lineage (GTDB taxonomy): Bacteria > Verrucomicrobiota > Verrucomicrobiia > Verrucomicrobiales > Verrucomicrobiaceae > CAINXC01. Next base: position 3,103 of record JAQGPI010000073.1, read on the forward strand.
GGGTGAACGTCCAGTCCATCAAGATCCATGAGGATCATGAGATGGGCCTCGATCACGGTGCCTGGAGCATCCTGCGCCACATCTGGCCCGAGGCCGATGTGCCTGTGTTCCAGATGTCCATCGACTACTCAAAGCCTCCGCAGTTTCACTACGATTTGGGCAAAGATCTGCAACGTCTGCGGGAACGCGGCGTGATGATCCTGGGCAGCGGCAACATCGTTCACAACCTGCGCCAGCTCAGCCCCAATGAAAACGAAACGCGGCTCGCCGACTGGGCTGTGGAGTTCGATCACTGGGCCGGGCAAAAGCTGGCCGCCGGTGATCACGAAGCCCTCATCAACTACGCAAGCCAGGACCGCACGGCCCAGCTCGCCGTTCCCACCAACGACCACTACCTGCCCATGCTCTACACGCTTGGAGCCATGGACAAAAACGAATCGGTACGATTCACCCACGAGAGCTTCCAGCACGGCAGCATCAGCATGCGTACCTTTGAAAGCG
>JAQGPI010000083.1 GCA_028293175.1 Verrucomicrobiaceae bacterium
GCGGTGCGCCCCGGACGGTGCGCTAGAAACTCCAGGACCTTCCCGCGCTGCCTTCGGGGTCGCGATTCGTCACGCTCTGTCCGGTGGTTACGCTCGTTTCTCGCTGCGCCACCGGCTAATGGCTCCCGAGCCTCCGGCGTGATGAAAGAGGCCCTTTCCATCATAGGGTTATTGACGAATGGGCTTCGAGTTTGCACTGGCGTAGCGTTTTCCTGAAAAAGAGTCGTTTGTTGCAAGGTCGCCCGTTCCTCCCTTTTCAAACATAACCTAAGATTGCGCTTGCTCCCCCCGCCTATCCCGCACTCTACTCCCCGCGCTATGAAAAAATGGATTTGGGCTGGCTTGGCCGGTGTTGTTTTGCTTTGGGCGCTTGGTGCCGTGACCGTGCTGCCTGCAGTGCAATCGAAGCTGGAGACCGCCGTCAAAGAGGAACTGGCAAAGCCTGAATACAGTGGTGCCTTTGAGCAGGTCAATGTCGCTTTCTCCGGTCAGGACGCCACGCTCACCGGCAAGGTGGGCTCGCAGCAGGAGCACGCGCAACTCAGTAACATCGTCGCTGAACACATCCGCACGCCCGGCTCCTCGCTCAATCCTGTTTCAAGTGTGACCAACACGGTGGGCGTGGCCTATGAACTCAACCGCCTGCGGCCGAAGCCTTGGCTGCTCATTGGCCGCTATGCCGGTCAGGGCGTAATCTCGGGCGTGGTGCCGCCGGAGCTCAAGGACAAGGCCGCCCAAGCGCTGGGCAGCAAGCTGACAGGTGCCAAGGTGCTCACCCTGTTGAATGACAAGCTAGAAGGCAAGCCTCGCACCGCCCTGGATGCCAACGCCACGCTCGACGCCAAAAACCTGCCACAGCTTGCCGATGGTGACATCGCCGTATCGACTCTGAACGGCCAGTGGTCATCCTTCAAGGCCACCAGTGATGACACAGACATCAGCGCTGCGCTCACCAGGGCCAGCGTGGATTCCGGCGATGTGATCGAAGCCCTGGCTCCCCTGCGCGCCATTCAGGCTGCGGAGGCCGAGAAGGCACGCCAAGCCACACTTCCTCTGGCTTACGGTGCGGTGACAGCCCTGCCCGATTCCTTGCATATCTATGGTCTCACAGGCGATAGCGAGAGCCAGCGCGGACTCCTCAGCGCCCTCAGCGCTGCCTACCCGAAGCGTCGCATCCTCACCAGCGCCATCAAGACCTCCAATGATATCCGCCCCGGCTCCGACTGGAAGGCCGCTATTGCCTCCCTGCCCAAGGATGACAGCGCCTTCGTCGCCGCTCTTCCTTCGGGTGGCAAAGCCGCGACTTGGTCCGGCAAAGGTGATCAGGCAGTGATGCAGAAGGCGCTCGCCGCAGCCCTGCCGCCTAATTTTGATTTCGCCACTCTTTGGGAGCCCTATAGTGCTTGGTTGAAGGCGAAGGAAGCGCCGCCTGCGCCGAAGACGCTGCCACCTGCGCCTTCACCTTCGGCGTCTCAGCCAACGCTCAAGATCGCGCCACCCGTGCCTCAGCCTGCACCCTCAACCGCTCCGACCACGCCTCCTTCAGCGGCTGCTCCCACAAGCCCGGCTCCAGCGCCAGCGGCAACTCCTGCGCCTCCCGCCACCCCAACGCCTCCCCCAGCGGTGGCTCCCACTCCCACTATTCCCGCTCCTGTGCCTGCACCAGCACCTCCGGCCACACCGGCTGCGCCTCCCGCGCAACCGACTCCTGCCAAGTAACTCTTCTTCTTGCTTTCCTCGTTCTAACCCCGTCCTTCCCTTCCCATGCTCTGGTTCCTTACTCAACAGTTTGTCTTTATCCTCATCACCGCAGTCGCCTTCGGCATCTTCGGCTGGTGGCTCCGCCCTAAGTTTGAAAAAGTCGGTGCCACCCGTGCCGAAGTGGATGCCGAACGAGGCAAGACCCAGGGGCTCGAAGATCGCGCACGTAAGGCCGAGGCGGAAGCCAAGTCCGCCGTTGCCGAACTCGCTTCCTTGAAGAGTTCTTCCGTTTCGCGCAGCGAACTCGATGCTGCCAAAAAGGCCCTCGCCGAGGAACAGGCCAAAGGCGAAAGCCTGCAAGTGCAGCTCAAGAAGGCGCGCGAGTTGCAGAGCGCTTCCGAAGCCCGCAATAACGACGCTGGCAAGGCAACGTTGGGCAAGGTCTTCGCCCTCGAAAACGAAATCGCCAGCCTGCGTGAGCAGGGTGCACGAGACCGTCAGGCCGCCCTGGATGCCGCCGCCCACGTGCAGCAGGTCAGAGAATCCGCTCCCGGCAAGCCTTCCGAAATGGCCGCCCTTGAAACCGAACTGATGCAGGCCCGCCGCGCCTTCACCACCTCAGAAAACAACGCCTTGGCCGCCTCCGCCGAGCGCGACAAGGCGAACATCGAAGCCACCAAGATGCGCGACAAGCTGAAGGTGCTGGAAGGCGAACTCGCCATCGCCCGCGGCAATGCCAAACCCGGCGCTGCCGCTTCTACCGCAAACGATGCCAGCAGTCTGCGCGTGGCCCTCGCTACCGCTGAGAGCAAGGCGGCTGAGGCCCTTCGCTCCGTGAGCATCGCCCGCGACGAAGCCTTTGCCTTGCGCACCAAGGTCGGCCTTCTGGAAGCTGAACTCAGCGAAGCCCAAAGCAGCATCCAGGCCCCGGCCACGGAAGGTGACATCGAGCACGTACGCAAGTCCCTGCATGATTCCCAGGAGGAAGCCGATGCGGCCAAGCAGGCCCACCAGCTCGCCGCTTCGCAGGTGGTGGTGCTGCGCACTGAAGTGAGTGCCCTCAAGGCCCAGATCGACCGGTTGCATGCCCTTCACGGCAGCGCAGGCAGCGATGTGCCAAACATTGCCACCAGTCCGTCCGCTCCGCCCACCGTTGCCGAAGCCGCTGCGGAAACGCCGACTCCAGCCACGGAGCCCACACCCAAGGGCCCCGCGCCTGAAAGCGAAGCCGATCTGCCGCCAGTGGCCTGAGTTCGCCTCGATCATTCCAAGCGCGCCATGGACATCCGTTCATGGCGCGTTTCTTTTTGATGTGCATCTCACGACCTTTTACCCTAGGCCGGTAAACCGCCCGGGAATCGTTCGTTTAAACCGAAGCCAATTCCCGATGCGGCTGTCTTAATTCTTGCTACACTGTCCCACGTCACAATCCTTTCTCCCGCCGATATGCGGAATCGGACATTTGGCGTCCGAATCAAACCAGATCCGACCGTTTTTTTCACGACAACCCCCTCATCCACCTCATGAACATCCGCCCTGCTCTTCTCTCGTTCGCCAGCTTCCTCGCACTGGCTTCCGCCCAGGCCCGTGAACCCCAGGGTCCGTGCCTGCTCAGGCACGGCGATGTCGTTGCCATTGTGGGCGATTCCATCACTGAGCAGAAGCTGTATTCGAAGTTCATCGAAACGTACCTGCTTGCCAGCTCTGAGGTGAGTGATCTGACCTGCTATCAGCTTGGCTGGGGCGGTGAGACGGCTTCTGGGTTCCTCGGACGCATGGACAATGACCTCATGACACTGAAGCCCACGGTGGTGACGCTTTGCTACGGCATGAACGACGGTCATTACGTGGCTTATGAGCCCAGCATTGGCAAAGGCTACGGCGATCCATTAACCAAGGTGGTGACCAAGCTCAAGGGCGTCGGCGCCCGTGTGGTGGTGGGCTCCCCAGGCGTGGTGGACTCCAATTCCTTCAAGAAGATCGATCCAGCGGTGTACAACGACAACCTCGGCCATCTGCGGGACATCGCTCATCAGATTGCGGATGCGAACGGCATGCGCTTCGCCAACGTACATGACACGATGATGACCTCCATGATCTCGGCCAAGAAGGTGCTAGGGGCCACTTATCCGGTAGCGGGCGGCGATGGTGTGCATCCGGGCGAGAATGGCCATCTGCTCATGGCCCAGGCCTTCCTGAACGGCCTCGGTTGCGCGGGCGAGATCGCGAAGATCGAAGTCAGCATGGCTGGCAACGCCAAGGCCAGCGCCGGCCACGAAGTGATCAGCGCCACGAACGGCAAGCTGAAGCTGAAGAGCACGCGTTATCCTTTCTGCTTCCACGGCGGCGAGAAGGACCCTAGCGGCACGGTGTCGATCCTGCCTTACACGAAGTTCAACGAAGAACTGAACCGTTTCACACTAACCGTGTCGGGGCTCACCTCGCCCAAGGCCGATGTGCAATGGGGTAAGACGAAGAAGACCTTCACCCGCCAGCAGCTTGAGGCTGGCATCAACCTCGCCGCCGAGTTCATCGACAACCCCTTTACGCCAGCCTTTGACAAGCTCTCCGCCGCCGTGGCCAACAAGCAGAACTTCGAGACGCTCATGATCAAGGGCACTCTCAATCCCCTGCGCCGTCTGCCTTCCCAGCTCCCGGGTGACAAAGCCATCGAAGGTGCGGTGAACACCATCATCACCAGCCTTGGCGACAAGGAGTCCGAATTGCAAAAGCTCGTCCACGCCGCCAAAGTGCCGGTGGAGCATGAGATCGTGATCACCGCCGCTCGGTAGCCTTGCTGAAATCTAACCACAAAGAACGCATAGATCGCAAGGTTGGGCACAGGTGTCAGAGCAGCAGCCAGTCATTCTGATGCTGTTAGGTAGCAGCCCTCCAAACCTCCAGAGACAACGCCCAACACCAGGCCCACCTTTGCGACCTTTGCGGTTAACCTCATCCCTTCGCCCTTGTCCGACTTCGCCTAAAACTCGTCCGAGAAAAACGCTCGCCTCACCCGTTCCTTTGTGGCGCTATTGAAGCGTCCATCTCCCACTCCATCTATGAGCGACAAGAAGATCAACATTGCCGTCGTCGGCCTCGGCTTCGGTGCCGAGTTCATCCCCATCTGGCAGAAGCATCCGCACACGACTTGCTATGCCATTTGCCAGCGCAATCCTGACAAGCTCCAGGAAGTGGGCGATCATTGGGGCGTGGATGTGCGTTACACCGAGTACGAGGCCGTGCTGGCCGATCCGGATGTGGATGCCGTGCACATCAACAGCCCCATCCCCGACCACGGCTGGATGAGCATTGCGGCGCTGAAAGCGGGCAAACACGTGGCCTGCACCGTGCCGATGGCCACCAGCATCGACGAGTGCCTGGAGATCATCAGGCTCACCCAGGAAACCGGCCTCACCTACATGATGATGGAGACCGTGGTGTACGCCCGCGAGTACCTGTTCATGAAGCAGATGCGCGACAATGGCGATTTGGGCAAGTTGCAGTTCATCCAGGCCAGTCATCAGCAAGACATGGACGGGTGGCCCAACTACTGGCCCGGCCTGCCGCCGATGCATTACGCGACGCATTGCGTGGGTCCCGCGCTGGGCCTTGCCGGCGGCGATGCGGAGTACGTGAGCTGCTTTGGCTCCGGCACCATCCGTGATGAACTGATCAAGCACTACAACAGCCCCTTCGCGGTGGAAACGGCACACGTCAAAGTGCGCAACTCCGACCTCACCGTGCGCGTGATTCGCAGCCTCTTTGACACCGCGCGCCAGTACCGGGAGAGCATCGATGTGTACGGCGACAAGCAGAGCGTGGAGTGGCCGCTCGTCGAGCATGAGCCGCTGGTGCTTCATACCGCCAAGAAGCCTGAGCCGGAGATTCCTTCGCTCATCAAGTCGCCTGATTTCGCCGATCGTCTGCCCGAAGCCATTCAGCGCTACACCACGAAGGGCGTGTACGATACGGATGAGAACACGCACCTGAGCTTTACCCAGGGCGCGGGTCACGGCGGCAGCCATCCGCACCTCGTCCACGAGTTCGCCATGGCCTTGTACGAAAAGCGCGAGCCGTTCCCTAATGCCAAGCAGTCTGCCAACTGGACTTGCACCGGCATTCTGGCCCACGAAAGCGCCCTCGAAGGCGGGGCGCTGAAGTATCTGCCAAAGGAGACGCTAGCGTAAGTGCCTCCAGACCCACGTATGGAACTCACCAAAACCGCCCACCGCCGGAGGCGCCGGCAATGACACCACTTAGTGCACCACTGGCTCCCGCGCTTCCGCCAGTTCGTTGGTGGAGGCGGAAAGGGTCCGCATTCCAGCAAAGCTGATCGGCCTCTTTGTCGCCTCCATTGTCATCGGTACGCTTTGCTTTAATCATCTGGCCACTCAGCGCTGGCAAAGACTGGTGACGGCCGTGAAAGCTTCAGGTGAAGCGCAGGACTTCGTTGCCACGGATGCCCGAGGACTCAGAAAACTTTGGCGCGGCAGGGGCATTGCGAATGGTCGCATCCGTCCGATCCGAGGAGAAAACAGCCGATGCCAATCGAGCAGCTTTGCTCGCCATCGGGTACGACCGGAACAAGCTGAAGTTAGGCGATGCGCCGATGCCAAGAACGTCGAACGGCGTTAACTTTGGCATTCCGTGGTCATCCGAAGACTGGGCTGAGCACTACCGGGTCAGTCAAGGTCTTCAGATGCCAGTTCCAGCGGGAAATAGCGGAAGGACATCATTGCTGCGTTTGCCAGGAGTTATGCAGCAATGAAGCCACTAATTGCCGCTGTCTCGCGTTCTCACGCGGTGCTCACTCCCGAATGGCCCAAGCGGGTATCGGGAGCCTGTTGTGATGGCCGATCAGGCGCACCTGACTCCGTTCATCAATCTCGCGCGCATTCTCACAGAACATGCCCAGGCCGCTGTCGCGGCTGGTGAACCACAAATGGCCGTCGATGATACCCGCGTGCTGCTGCGGCTTGCTGAACTGGTGGCTTCGGACCATCTGGCCCTTGATGCCCTGGTGTCGATCACGATGCTGAAGATGGCCCAGGAGCCCGTGTGGTCATTGCTCCGCTCCCGCACGGCAAACGACCAACAACTCCAAAATCTGATGGAGAGCCTGTCGCGGGTGGACCTTCGCCAGATCCTGCTGAATTGCCACCGAGGCGAGATGCTTGCCGCCATTGATTTTCGGGAGTGGGAGACAACCCATCCGGTAGAGGCCGCCGAGTTGGGGACGAAAAGCCTGGCAGCAATGCTTGGTGCGCACATCCCCGACCCGCAAACCGCCCGGATCATCACCACTTTGGTGGGGTTTGCCCCAAGTTGCTTCGCACAAGACGCGGCGTCTGAGTTCTTGGAACGGGAGAAAAATTGCTACATGCTACCCCTGGGCGACCATGGAATTCATGCTCATTTTAAGGCCATGGAGTCACAGAGGCTCCGGCACAATGATTCCGCCCGGTTCACCCGCCTATGGCAGTTCGTTAACGATCTTCAATGGGAGCCCTTCCAGGCCATGGCTCTCAGCGCGGTAAGTTTCCAGGCCCGTCAGAATCAGGCGGTCATTGCCTGCGCGTTGGAACGCCATTGGTTGAAGCATCAGTCTTATCCTGACCGGCTAGAAGACTTGTCGCCAAAAATTCCGGTCCACTCTTCCATCGACCTCATGGATGACAAACCCATGCGCTACAAGCGCACTACCAACGACCGGTATGTGCTGTGGTCGGTGGGATTCAACGAGATAGACGATAGTGGCAAGGTAATCCCGGGAAAAGGCAAAATTTCGCAGTTTCCAGCCCTAAACGCCTCCGATAACCGAGGCGACTGGGTGTGGAGTAATGAGCCTTTGGTAGAGGACGACCGTTGAGGGAAGGCCGGCGGCTTTGGAGCATCACTTCCCCTTCAGCGTGCCGGCGTCCATGCGCTTCTTCACCACGGCAATCATGGCGTTTTGTAGCTCTTGCATCTTCGCCTGGAGACCGGCCATGGCGGCATCCGTGCCCTTGCGGGTGATCAGCGGCAGCTTAGTGGTGGCGATCTTGCCAGCGGGGCTCAGGTAGAAGGCGGTGATGGCCTTCATGTCTTCATCGCTCAGCTCGGCGGCGTAGGCCTTGGCGATCTGGGGCTTCGCCAGCGCCCAGTGGAAGTTGTCGTCGTAGAACTTCTTCGCCACGTCCATCATCTCCTTCACCAGCGCGTCATCCCCACCGTTGGCTTTCATCTGTTCAAGGCCGGGACGGATGGAGCCGAGGAAGCCTTCCTCCAGCGAGGTCTTCACGTTGCTGGCATCCAGCAGCTCTCCAGCCAGCTTTTCAGAATCAGGTCCGGCAAAGCATATCGTGGCAGCAACAAGGGAGGCGAGGCAGGTGATAAAACGGGTCTTCATGCAAGGCGGCGATGAGACAGGGAAAGCATAACCCTGGCAAGCCTAGAAATATAAAAAGGCGATGGTCAATGACCATCGCCTTTTCGAGCAATTGAAACGGGAAGCGCGTCTTAGTTCTGAGCTGCGGCAGCAGCCGTGGCTTCGATATTCACGCGACGGCCATCCTGGTCGAAGACGACCTTGCCATCAACGAGAGCGAACAGGGTGTGATCCCGGCCCATGCCGATGTTGCGGCCTGGACGGAACTTCGTGCCACGCTGGCGGATGATGATGTTGCCGGCAATGACGGCCTGGCTGCCGAATTTCTTGACGCCGAGACGCTTGCTCTGGCTGTCGCGACCGTTCTTGACTGAACCTTGACCTTTCTTATGAGCCATGACTTATGTTCTCCTGGAAGTGCTGAAAATTAAGCGTTGATGGAAACGATTTCGACCTCGGTCAAAAGCTGACGATGGCCGCGGGTGCGGTGGTAGCCCTTGCGGCGCTTGAATTTGAAGGAAATCACCTTCGCTGCCTTGAACTGTCGGAGGACCTTGGCCACCACGGTGGCTCCGGTCACAACGGGAGTGCCAACCACGAGGGATTCGCCTTCTCCATGAGCAAGGACTTCAAACGTGGCGTTCTCGCCCTCGTTCACTTCGATTTTAGTGACGTCCAGTTTGTCGCCGACGGCAACTTTGTGCTGCTTGCCGCCTGTCTTGATGATCGCGTATGCCATAGGTCTTGTGTCTTGATAGTAAATCCGCGCTGCTCAGCGCTGAGTCCATGCGAAAACGACGGGCCGGGCGACGGGGCGCAGAGGATTCCACAGAGATCCCGGCCCGGCAAGAAGTTTTTCACATGTCTTGCAGTGCAACCGGCTGCACCGATGAAAGCAGGGAGGCCAAGGGGGGCTGTCCCCGGCCTTCCACCTTGGAAAGGGCCTCTGAAAGGTCGCGCCCTGCCCTGTAGCGCACGCTGGCACCGCCCTTGAGAACGGTCTTCACGGTGTCCAGCAGGATGAAAATATCGAGGAGCAGCCCCATGTGCTTTAGATAGTAGAGGTCATACTCCAGCTTGCGGCGCGCATCATCCACGCTCGCACCATAG
>JAQGPI010000104.1 GCA_028293175.1 Verrucomicrobiaceae bacterium
CACCGACAGCAATGGCTGCGAAGGCTCGGCCAGCTATCAGATCCTCATCGGCGCGCCGCCGACCGTGGGCCTGGGCAATGCCATCTATGTTGATGCCAACCACAACGGCATCATGGACAGCGGCGAAGGCGCCGATGGCGTCATGGTAAAGCTGTTCAACCAGGGCGACGATCCGTTGGCTGCCACCGCAGTGCAGACGACGCTGACATCGGCCGGCGCTTATGCTTTTGAAGGCATGGCGATGGGCGGCTATTTTGTTTATGTTCCAGCTTCGGAGTTTGCCATCGGCAAGCCGCTGCACGGTCTGATCTCAGTTCCAGGTGTAACTGGAGATGATGGAGTGGACGACAGTGTCGCAGGAAATGATAACGGCATTGATGCCGCAAACCCCGAAGCTACAGGAGTATCCTCCGTAGTGGTAAGCCTGCAGGCCGGTACCGAGCCTGAGAATGATGCACCGGGGACGAACACTCCGAACGCAAACTATGATTCCACCGTGGACCTCGGCTTCCAGACGCCGTGCCCCACGCTGATGATCACGCCTGCCAGCCTTCCTTCGGCCACGGTGGCTTATGCTTACAACGCGACGCTGGTGGCTTCCGGCGGCACCGGCCCGGTTATTTTCAGCATTATTGATGGCGGTCTGCCCGATGGCATTACGCTTTCGGAAAGCGGTCAGCTTTCCGGCTCCAGCTTCACCAAGGGAAGCTTCCCGCTGACAATCCGCGCGAGTAACATCGATGGCTGCCACATCGACTGGGCGACGACCTTTGTGGTCAATGGCCAGCTTGCAGTAGGCAATATGGTGTTCTTTGACAAGAACGGCAACGGCCACGCCGATGTGGGTGAAGGCGTGAATGGTGTGACGGTGGAACTGTACCACGGCACAGATACGCCTGAATCGGTTTCGCCCATTGCCACGGCAACGACGAGTGGTGGCGGCTTCTACCTGATCGACACACTGCCTCCCGGCAACTACCTGCTGCACCTGCCGAAGACGATGTTTGCCTCTGGCGCACCGCTTTGGAAAATGCACTCCGTGGCAGGCGTGGTGGGCACTGGCGATGATGATGCCGGCGAAGCAGGTGAAGACGCTGCCGACCCTGCCCTCACTGGCATCAGTACGACCACCTTCACCCTGGCAGCAGGAGCTGCGCCCACCAGCATCGAAACAGGGCTTGGCGGCAGCAGTGATAACACTCGCGATGCGGATGTGGATTTGACCAAGGACTTTGGTTTTGTGGACATCGCCGCGCTGCCTGCTTCATTCTCCGATTGGGGCACGGACAAAGGATTGAGCGGCCCAAATGCAGGCCCTACCAGCAATCCCGACCACGATGCTTATGGCAATCTGCTCGAGTATGCGCTGGGACTGGACCCGGCCAAGGGCGGTGGAGATGCCAGCGGTTCATTCGTGGTAAAGAGCAATTCCGGCACCGGCAAGATGGAGATGAAGCTGCGTCGTCGTCATGGAGGCCAGGGCGATCTGACTTACACGCTGCAAGTGCTTTCAGCCCTGACCGGCAGCCCGTGGACGACTTCGTCGGCGACACCCACTGTGGTGAACAATGGCGACGGCACGGAAACCCTTACCTATGGCAGCCTGGATGATGATCCGGCACTGGTAGGTTCTAATTATGGCTTTGTGCGCATTCTTGTCGCTCTCGATACCAATCACGACGGCACCCCAGAGGCCACGGAAACTTCCCCAATCATGGGTTGGCAGCGCCGTGTGCTGGCTGTGCAGAACCAGACCTATTCGATGCCGTATGTGGCATCCCCTGTGTTCACCGGCACTCCAGACGTTGTGAACGGTAATACGCTTGACATCACCACTTCTCTTGGTGGCAGCAGCTTCCTGCCGCTCGTTGCCGATGGTCGTCAATATTATGTAGAAGTGACCAACGGCGTGAACGTCGGTCAGCGCTGGGAAATTGACGAAGCCAACAGTACTGCTGCTGGCATTCTGCTTGTGCCTGCGGACGGGCGCAGCACGCAGGCCATAGTACCGGCTTCGGTGCAAGGCGACCTCATTGCTGTGCGGCCGCATTGGCGCGTGATGGACCTCTTCCCGCCTGCTGAATACCATGCCACCAACAGCTCCAGCACGGCAGACCAGGTTCTCGTTTGGGACCAGACGACAAGCGGTTACGTCACCCTCTGGCTGGCGAATTACTTTGGACAGTCGCACTGGCATGAAGTGGGTGTTGCCGCACTGAACGACATCAAGGACAGTCGGGTGATCGGGCCATGCGATGGTTTGTTTGCCCGGCCCAAGCTCGCCAGCGTGAACGCCTCGGGCATCGGCCAGCTCCGCACCTGGGCGATGGCGTGCCCGTTGAAGCAGGGGACGAACTTCATTGGCAATCCCTTCCCCGTGGCGCAGAGCCCGGCCAACCGCAGCATGAATGTGGCCTCCGGCTTCACCGGCGACCCGAATCCGGTGAACTCCGACCGCATCTACTTCTGGGCCGGAGACACGAGTAATACGACTGGATACACCACTTATCACCTGCTCAAGCAGGGCAGCCGCGAGATTTGGAAGATCGTCGGCAGTACCGATCTCATCACCAATTACGGCACGCAGAACCTGTTCACTCCAGGCACCGCGGCCTTCATCAATAGCATCCATGGCAAGGCTGATTGGATCATCCCTGCGCCGACTATTCCGTAACATTCTCCCTGCCTCGTTCACCGCTCGCAAGCCCTCACCGTTTATGAAAAGACTCCTACTCCTCATCTTCGCCGCCCTGGCGATCTCCGCGCCGCTGGCTCGCGCCACGGGCATCGGCTGGGGCAACACGGCGTTTGATTCCCTGAAAATGTATGACAGCCAGGGATCGCTGCTAGACAACACCTTCACTTTTGAACTAGGCACTTGGGCCACCGGCTTTACGCCCACCGCTACCAACGTTGCCTCCTGGTCTTCGAATTGGAAGGTGATCTCATCCGCCTTCGCACCGGATGTGAATGGCTGGGTGTCGCTGGATGCGAACGATCCCGGCGTGAATGATCCGGATCAAAACATCCAGTACTTCTCCCGGTCCATGACCTTCAATTCGAATGGTACGGTGCAGGGCGGGGGACCGAGCATTTTCACCACGAACGAGCAGGCTTACATCTGGGTGTTCAATTCCAAAACCGTGACGCCCGGTTCCGAGTGGGCGTTGGTAACAGATAGTAGCCTAGGAGCCACCTCAGATGATATTTGGCGGGTGCCGGACCCTTCCGGTGTGCTGAACCAGCCGGTGCTGTGGAATCTAGAAACAGCAGACACGGCGGTATTTGGCTCGGTGAATGGCGTGATGGGCGCTGGCGACCAAGGCGTGGATCCAGGGGCCAACCGACTTCAGACTTTTAACCCCGTTTCAGTCGTGCCTGAGCCGGGTTCCGCCCTGCTAGTGCTACTGGCGGGGATGGCCGTCCGGATGCGTCGCCGTTCGCGGCAATATTGATGTATTTCGCCTACAAAGGCGCAACGAGTTCTGCTTGCCCCCTGAGAACAGGCAAGTGGTGTGTGGTGAACAGCGGCTGCCGGGTGGGTTTCCCGGCAGCCGCGACTGCGTTTGAGGTTGGCCATCGCAGCCTTGAGACGCCGACAACAGAAAAAGGAAGTACTTTCAGTTATAAAATGATAATAATTGAAATGATTTCAATAACTGCCATATTTTAGCGGGACACTCCCATTTTACCCAACATGCTCCCTCCGCTTCTGCTTCTGGCTGGCTCGCCAGGGCGTTTGCATCGCTCATGCGCTGCTACGCCTGGGATGCGATCATGCGTGGCGAGGCCGATGCGGTTTTTATGGCTTGTGACATTGATATTCCTCGGGGGCTGTGTTGTAGCATCAGCGCAATCTACGAGCGTATTGGAGTGGAATTTTGGCTCTTCTTCGTACTCCGCCGCCGCCAATGTTAAGCACGCGGCGGTTAGTAATACCACCGTCAACTTGTCCGGCCAGGGCATCACGGCCTCGCAATCCGGCACCAGCGGCAACTACTACATGGCAGGTGGCTCATGGGTCAATACCGCTACCAGCATGAGTTCGGGACGCGCTAGCCTCTCGCCGCTTTCCGCTGCCAAGGAGTTTTATACTACGTTCACTCTGGGCAATACGGTTGCGGGTGACTGGAGCACTATCGCGGTGCAGCTCGATTACCTTCGCACCTCGACGTCACCCACGAAGATTCAGGCGTCGTTGACTTGGTTGGAAGGCGGCACTTACCGCACCAAGTATTCTTCAATCCTGAGCTTATCCGGCACTGCGTGGACCACTCTTAGCATGCCGCTTTCAACGTTCTATCCCACCTCGCCCACGACAGCACCGCCGCTGTCCAGTACGACGTTCCTTCTGGAAATCCAGGCTTACACAGTCTCCACTTCGCCGAACAGCCTGAGTATCGACAACGTGAAGCTGTTGGTGAACAGTCTAAGCAACACTAATTACGGCGACTATTCGGCCTTCACCTCGGCCTCGAGCACAGCCAATTCCACGCTCCGCATTGGTGCGGCCGTTGCCGCGCAGGTGACAGGTACCTCGAACACGACTGCCTCCACCGATACAAGTGATGATGGTGTTACAGTGCCGTCTTCGATCACGCAAGGAGTGCTCAGTTCCGTGACCGCGACGGTGACCAATACCTCAGGAACGAACGGCTATTTGAATATTTGGGTAGATTACAATGCCAACGGCACCTCAGACACCGGTGAACAAATTTTGACGGATCAGGTGGTAACCACAGGCACTAGCGGATCAAGCATCCTGGTACCCTTCACCCCACCGATAGCAGCTACGGTAGGGACTGTGGGTGTCCGTGCCCGCCTTACATCCACTGTCAGTCCTGGTATTGCTGGAGCCGATGGTGTGGGTGAAGTCGAAGACTATGTCACCACGGTGACAGCCGCCACTTATGACTACGGGGATTCTTCGCTCATCGCCACCAATGCGAGCAGTGTGGTAAACAGTCGTCTCACCTTGGGAGCGACGGTGGATGCGGAAGCCACGCCCACCACCAATGCAACGGCGACGGGGGACGATGGTATTAACGTCGATGATGAGAATGGAATAACGGCTCCCTCTGTTTTGTACAAAGGCGTCTCCACTTCCATTGTAGTGACAGTAAATAACACCTCCGGCGCAGCGGCTTATTTGAACGCTTGGATCGACTTCAATCGCAACGGCTTGCTGACGGATTCAGGCGAGCAGATCGCTACCAACATCAGCATTGCTAACGGTACCACGGCTGGCACGCAAACGATCACCTTTACCACACCGGCGGGGGCTAGTACGGGCAATGCCACCATTCGGCTTCGGCTCACTTCCACGGCTAGTCCGGGACCTACCGGCAGCAGCGGCGGCTCAGGCGAGGTGGAAGATTACGTTACCCCCATCTCAGGCCAGAACGTGATTACCGTGGGCAACCTGATTTGGAATGATGCGAATGACAATGGAGTGATGGATTCTGAATCCGGCATCAGCGGCGTCACGGTCGACCTGATGGACCCCGGTGATGACAATGCCATTGGCGGCAGCGGTGCCAATGCCGATACCGTGGTCGCCACCACGACATCAAATGCCACGGGCACCTACAGTTTCGCCAATCAATCTCCAGGCACCTATTATTTGCGGGTTATACCCACCGCCACCTACCCCATTCCGAGCTCATCGTTCGCAGGAGACACCGCCATTGATAACAAGAACAAGGGGACGCAGCCAGGCGGTGCGCTCACGCCTATCTACGGCCCGATCTTCACGCTGGCGCTCAATAGCGAGCCAGGTGTCTATGGTACCACCAATGCCGAGAACACCATGGATTTTGGCCTTCACCTGGACGGCACCTCGCTGACTGGCAACCAGCTCACCAACAACAGTTTTGAATCCGGCACCTTCACTTCCGACGGCACGCTGGCAGGCAGTCCCCGCAGGAGCAGTTCCTCGTCCATGCCAACGGGATGGACCGATTATCAGCCGCCGTCTTATTGGGTGGATGCGACGGCGGCGGGCGGCTCGATTGATGGCAACAAGCTCATTTTCCAACCCGGAAACACAAGCGAGCCATGCTTCTC
>JAQGPI010000141.1 GCA_028293175.1 Verrucomicrobiaceae bacterium
GCTTTAAGCATTGGTCATTGATTCGTCATTCCAAGCGTCCTTGATGGCTTTGCACCCACCGCTATTTACGCCTTGGTATCCTTACGCAGGCCGCGGGCGTTGAGCACGCTCTTCACTAGACGCAGCAGATCGCTAGGCTCATAGGGCTTTGGAAGCACGGCCGAGAAGCCATAAGCGGCGGGCTTTGCCATCACCGGATCATCGGAATAACCAGAGGAAACGATGGCCACCACATTGGGATCAAGCTGGCGCAGGCGCTCCATGGTGCGCACGCCGCCGAGGCCGTTAGGGATGGTCAGATCCAGCACCACGAGGTCGAAGGCGCGGCCCTGGTCCATGCTCTCCTGATAGCGGCGGATGGTCTCGGTGCCTTCCGCTGTCTCACACACTTCGAAGCCCTGGGTGACAAGATTGCGGGTGATGAGGCTGCGCACCAGCGGATCATCTTCAAGGATCAGGATGCGCGGCGCGGCGGTGTTGCCAAACTCAAACGAGGCGCGGGTCATGCCCAGCTCGTCCACGGTTTCTTCATCTGCATCCACAGGCAGGTAGAACCGCACCGAACTGCCGGAGCCATGCTCGCTCCGGACCGAGAGGCTGCCGCCATGCGCCTTGGCGATGGATTCACATACCGTCAGGCCTAGGCCGGTGGCGTTCTGCGCCTTGCGGGTGCTGAAGTAAGGCTCGAAAATATGCGGCAGGTGATCCGGGGCGATGCCTTCACCAGTGTCCTTCACTTCAATGACAATGCCCTGCGGCATCTCATTCATGTCAGGCGGCATGTCGCCACCATACAGCTCTTCTGGATTCGGAGCCAGACAACGGATGGTCAGGTCGCCGCCGATCGGCATGGCCTGTTCGGCATTGCGGATGAGGTTGCCCATCAAGCGCCGGATCTGATTTGGGTCCACCGCGATGGAGGGCAGGCCCTGCTGGATCTCGATGCGGTAATGCACGCCAGTGGCGCGAGAATGGTGCTGGAAGAAGGTCTCTATCAGCTCGCCGGGTTTCATTTGGCGTTTGATCGGAGCGCCGCCACGGGCAAAGGTCAGCAGTTGCTGCACGAGGTTCTGCGCCTGCAACGTCGCCTGTTTGGCCGTGGCCAGTTCAGGGATGCGCTCGGTATTGCCGCGCAGCCGCATTTCGGCCAGCGATAGGTTGCCGAGCAAAACGGTCAGCAAGTTGTTAAAATCATGCGCGAACCCACGGGCGAGCAGTCCCAGGGATTCCAGGCGGTCGATGCGGTTGCGGCGTTCGGCTTCTTCGTGCCGCGCCGTGATGTCCTTCATCAGGATGAGCAGGCCTTCGCCGAAGGGATAGGCGCGCAGTTCCAGCCAGATCTGCTGGGCTTCAAGATAGAGGTCGCGGCTGATAGCCTCACGATGCAAGACAGCGTGGGCCATTGTCTCATAGTGTGCGTCGCGGATCACGCTCGGCATGAGGTCCCAGAAATTGGTACCCAGGATCGCCAGCTTGTCGCGACCCAGGAGCTTGGCTCCGGCGGCATTCACATAAGTCAAGCGCCACAGGCCATCGAGAGCGATGAGCGGATCGGAGATGCTTTCCACCACATCCACTAAGGGGGCCGGATTGGCCACGGGCGCGGAGACATGGGACTCGGGAGGCGGCATGTGATAGTCGGGGGCGAGAGAGGGGATGTAGACTGGCACCGCTTGGGCGGCCACCTCCACGGGCGCGGCAAACGAAGCCGGCGGTATCTCATGAGGCGAGGGCTCCATGGGCTGTGTGATAAGGTGTTGCCTCGGCGGTGGGGCCTGCGGCTCCACCAGGGAAGGAGGGGCGAGGCGGCGAAACAAAATGATCAGGCCGGTAAGGCTGTTGCGCTGGTCGCGCAGGGCGGTGGTGCGGTCGTAGATCGCCACACGCTCGCCGGTCTTGTTGGTCAGCCATACCGTGCGCTGCGGCAGATGGCCGGACTCATCCACCACCTGCACTTCGGCGGGTTCGCCCCCGGGATGGAAAATACGGAAAACTTCGTTCAGCGAGCGGCCAGCAACTTCTTCAGAGGCCCAGCCGGTGATGCGGCCTGCGGCGGGATTCATGAAGATCACCACGCCAGCAAGGTCAGTGGCGATCACGCCATCGGCCAGACTCTGGAAGGCTTCAAAGTAGCTCTGCTCGCGGCGGCGGCGCTCCACATCTTCGAGATAGCGGGTGGCGGCGACTTCCACAGCGAGGCGCAGCTCGTCTTCGCTGAAGGGCTTCAAAAGGTAGCCATAAGGCTGGGTCTCACGCGCCCGGGCCACGGTCTCAAGATCGGCACAAGCGGTAACATACACGATGGCAGCGCCGCTCACTTCTTTGATGCGCTTGGCGGTTTCGATCCCGTCGATGCTGCCCGCCAGATGGATGTCCATCAGGATCAAATCAGGGTGCAGCTCATGCACTTGGGTGACTGCGGCCTCGCCAGATTGGCATGTGCCGACCACATCGTAGCCCAGGTTGGTAAGGGTGGCTGCGATGTCGCAGCCCACCAGACCTTCGTTTTCTACTATGAGGATTCGGATTCGGTCGAGTGCGTTCATCCAGTTATTTTAGAGGGGACCTCTAATTATCAACACATCCTATAGGAAAACGCAAATCAAAAATAAGTCCTCTGCCAGTTATATTCTCCATACTAACTTGGCCTTTCATCTGTTCCGCGAACACCCCGATCACCTTCATTCCCAAACCGGGAGTGAGCGAGCTGTCGAAGTTCGGCCCCAGACCAACCCCGTCATCTTTGATGGTCAGGCGAGCTTCGTTGGAAACATGGGTAAGCCTCACTTCAATGCTACCGTGGCGACCATCGGCGAATGCGTGTTTGAAAGCATTAGAGATGGCTTCGTTCAAAATTAGGGCTAAAGGCATGTGCCATTCGTCACGCACCTCGCATTGATCCAGGGCGACGGAAACAGCCACACGATCCGCAGGGGTGTCGTAGCATTCGCGCAGTCGGCTCACCAATTCTTCCGTGAACTGCTGGAGGCTAAGCTCGCCGCCGAGGGACAACTGATAGAGGTGCTGGTGCAGCGAGGCAATGGCCCGCACGCGGTTCTGGCTGGAACGCAGCGCCTGCCGAGCGCTGGCATCATCCAGGCTGTTGCTCTGGAGATTGAGCAGGCTGGAGATGATTTGCAGGTGATTCTTGATCCGGTGATGCGCTTCGGTCAGCAGCAATTGCTCGCGCTCTAGATCCGCCACCGGCCATGGGTGCGAATGAGTGGGCCCTATTATATAGGTGCTGCTCCCCGAAACGGTGGCTGGGGCAGGCGCTTCAGCCGGGGCGGATGCCGGGGACTCTTCACCATCCAGCAGCAACGTCATGGCCAGACCGCCCTCCTCTTCATCGGGCCGGAGCACGAAGGTTTCGGAGCCTTTGCCGCTCTTGCCGTACCAAGTCCACGTCATGCGAGCCTCTGGCTCTTGAAGATGAGCCTGGGCCTCGGCATAGAAGCCGGTCGCATCGGAAGGCCGGAACATTCGATGCAACGGGAGGCCGTTGGCTTCATAAGCGTTGAAGCCCAACAGCGCCTCCGCCGCTTCGGTCCAGAAGCTAATGCGGCCCTGCACATCCGTGGTCAGCAGCGCCGTCATCGCGGGTTTAGCTGGGGCAGCTTCCACAGTCTGTGCCCCACAAGACTCCTCCGGCACAGGCGTCACCATCACCGGCAGCGGAATCGTTTCCCTGGGTGCTGGCTCTGGCTGCAAATAATGGATAGTGGAATGCAGCCTGCCATCGGCATCAAACACCGCTGCCAGCCGCAGGTCCACGCGTTGCCCGGGCTTGTCGTTGCCGGTCAGCACTTCCACCTTCAATGAGGAATGCAGGAGACGGCTCGTGGCCATGCGCTGCATTTCCGCACGCCGTTGCTGGGCGCTCTCGCTGGAAAGCCAGTCATCAATGCCCATGCGGCGGAGCTCTGCTTTGGGATGCCCCAGCAGCCTCTCGGCGGCGGCATTGGCTTCAAAAATCGAACCGGTGATGTCGGTGAGCACGGCCGCGACCGGGCTTTCGTGCAGCACGGCGCGGAACTTGGCCTCAGTGGAGCGCAGCATCTCCTCCAGGCGACAGGTATCCGTCACATCGTGAATGCTCAGCAGCAGCCCAGCCTGGCCTAGTGCCGTGGGGCGAAATTCAAGATCCTTCACCAAACCATCCGCCGTGCTTAGCGAAACGATCTTGGTGAGCTGGCGCCGCCAGACGCTTTCGCGCCAGATGGTCGAGACTTCCTCACGATGGCCGTCGTCCAGACAGGCCTGCATCAGCCAGTCCTCCACCGTATCGCCCGCCTTCAGTTCACAACCGAAGAGCGAACGCACATGAGCATTGTGGAAGGTAGGCCGCCCGCGCTCATCAAGCACGATCAGGCCGCAAGGCATCGCATCCAAAACTTCCCGCTGGCGCAGTTCGCGGCGCTTGTAGGCCTGCTCCATCTCTTGCAGCATCCGAAGCTCCTGGGCGGAACTGGCTAGCTGCTCTTCCAGGCGGCGGTTCTCCATCTGCAAGGTCGCATCCATGCCCGGATGCGGCGCAGCTACGGCAGTTGGAGCAGGCGCTGGTAGAGACGGAGCCACGACGGGGGCTTCTTCGCCCGGCAGGCCGACAAACAGCAACGTGGGCTGTTCCGTTGCCAAAGGATCGGTATCAAGCTGTGATACAGCCCAGCGAATGATCGCGTTGGGCGATTCTTGGGTCGGATGCCGCAGCGTCAATCCATACAGCGAGGGTTTGCTCGGGCTCGTCGCACGTGCCAACACGTCCAGCACCTCCATTCGCAGGGGACCGAGACCATGGTCCTCCGAGAAGGCTTCCCAGAAATGGC
Source organism: Verrucomicrobiaceae bacterium (assembly GCA_028293175.1). Classification (GTDB taxonomy): domain Bacteria; phylum Verrucomicrobiota; class Verrucomicrobiia; order Verrucomicrobiales; family Verrucomicrobiaceae; genus CAINXC01. The sequence continues at coordinate 4,827 of JAQGPI010000141.1, forward strand.
TGAGGCCCGCCTGCAATCCATGAGCCAGGGCAATGCGCGAAGCGGCCTGGTTGGCCTGCAGCACCAAGCCCTGCACATTAACAAGGAGAATGGGTATGTCGGATTCCAGCAGCGTTGGTTGCGTGGGGCCCGTCTCGGCGGGTTCGGCTTCGGCGACGGGGCTGAGCGCGGCAAACTTTTCGCAGGTCACCATCACACCGCCGACCGCATTATCCTTCGAGCGCCGCCATGGACGCACTTCCCAGCGGAAGATCATGGCACGGCCGTGAGGCCCCGGCATCACATCGTGCTCGCTGCGCACCACATGGCCCTGCAAGGCGCGCTCATACACGCTGCGCCAGCCGGGATGCAGGTTCGGGAAGACATCATACTGGCTGCGACCCACCAGCGGGAGGGATTGTTGCAGGCCGAAGTCATTGATCCACTGGCGGTTAGCCAGCACATAGCGCATACGGCCGTCGAACAAGGCCATTGCCACAGGCGCGTTTTCCACCAGCACCCCTAAAACAGTATCAAGATCCTCAGTTTCACTCAGTACCTCGTCCGCTACGGCGGTATCTGGTGATGGAGAGGAGAGTGGGCGCATGGTCGTTCCTTGTCCCGAAGGCTTCGGATGAATCACGCTATGCAGGACGGAGGCGGGCTGAGACATGCGGGATCAGCGGGGAGAAATAAAAATTTTGAGACGCCTTTGAATATGAAAGATGAGTGGCTTCTCAACAAGGCGAAAGGCAAGCGGGCTTCATTTTACAATGGCTCCAGTGGCGATTGTAAACTTTAGCTCCCTTTACTATTCCCGGTGATAGGGATCGCCTCGCAGGATGGAATAGGCTCTATAGATCTGCTCCACCAAGACAAGCAGGGCGCATTCGTGCTGCAGGGTCATGTTCGAGAGCGACCAGCTTTCCTTAATCATCTCCTTCAACTCAGGCGAATGGCCGTTGGCACCGCCGATGAGAATGGCTACGCGTTTGCAGCCGTCAAGTTGCCGGGCATCCACCCATCGGGCAAATTCCTGACTGCGCCTTTGCTTGCCGCGCTCATCCAAGAGCACTCTAAACGCTCCCTCACTTGCTGCCAGCATTCGCTTGGTTACCTCCGCAGGTGTTCCGTCGCGAATGTATACGCATTCAACTGAGGCCGTTTTTTGGAGTCGTAACAGGTAATCTTCGATTCCCTGCTTCGCCCAGCCGATTGCAGGTTTTCCAGTGGCAATAATAGTCCAACGCATACGCAAACCCTCAAATCTTCAAAAATCAGGCCGTTTTGCTAAAAACCATAAATATAATTGATGTTTTGGCTATCCACGGGTGGTGATGTTCTTGCATAATCTAAAAAAAACCTTACAATGCGACGCTGAATTCACAAAACATCCGCGCGTATGCTTACACCATCTCCCCGTACCGTCGCCCGATCTTTGGGCGCTATCGCCCTCGCTTCCCTAGCGTCGTGCAGTATGCCTTCGCAAGAGGCTTGGAATCAGATCCAAAAGGAAGGTCTGATCCCCTATGTGATCAATTCCCGCCGCCAGCAGGCTGCTCAAACGCCTGCGCAGCAAGTGGCGCAGCAGGCCCCTACGCCGGTGCTTAGCACTGCGCCGAAGCTCGCTTCTTCTTCTCCAGGACCTGCGGCTCCTGTCGTTGTGAACCGCAGCGTGCCCCCGCCTTCACAGCTTCGCAGCGATTCTTTGCAGACCGCTCAAGCCGTTCCTGGCCTGCCCGGCTATGTCCGCTCGCCTTTCACCAATCCCCCGCGTCTTGTTGACGTGCGCGGCATGGGCGCTGGTTCCAAGGTCGTCTGCCCTTACACCCGCAAGCCCTTTATCGTTCCAGCCGGTGCCGCACAGGAAGAGCCACAACAGCAGGTGGCTTCGACCCCTGCTCCGGCTCCCGCCCCTCTGCCAAAACCGCAGCCCCAGCCTCAGCCACAAGCGGCTCCGACTCCCGCTCCCAAGATCACTCAGCAGGCCCCTTCCTCCCCAACCAAGGTGGCTGTGAATTCCACTCCAACCCCTCAACCGCCGCCCCAGCCTCAGCCACAGGCGAAGCCCACCCCTCCAGTGGTGCAGCAGACGCCTCCTCCGGCTCCCGCGCCAGCGCCCTCTGAGCTGCCGTTTGGCGTGTCCATCCCTGGCCGCCCAGGCTTCGTCAACAGCCCTTACGCCGCCAAGCATCAGCTTGTGGATGTGACTGGCCTGCCCACCGGCATGGAAGTGAAGTGCCCCTACACTGGCAAGCTCTTCCGCGTTCCGCCACAGGCCGACCCCTCCGCTCCGCCAAAGAACTGATCCGAGGCGCGCTTAATAGAATTCGATCCCCGCCGTGGTTTGCGCCCGGCGGGGATTTTTTTATAAAGACAAAAGACTGGAAGACAACAGACAGAAGACTTGAAGACGGAACACTCGAGGGCGACAGAAGAAAATCACAGACACCAGTCCCATTCAGTCCTCATTTCAGGTCTGGTGTCTTTTGTCTTCAAGTCTTTCGTCTTCCCATGAAACGTCTTTACCGCAACGGCCAGATCGCCTCCGAAGATTCTTCCGCGCTCACCCGTGCTGACGTTCTCGTGGACGGAGACCGTATCATCGCCGTAGCCTCAAACATCGCCAGCGCTGACGACATCGAGGTCATCGACTGCACGGGCCGCATTTTGCTGCCCGCTTTGTTTGATGTCCATGTGCATGCACGCGAGCCCGGCCGCGAGGACAAAGAAACCATCCAGACGTGCAGCGAGGCGGCGATCAATGGCGGCATCACCGGCCTCGTGCTCCAGCCGAATACCACGCCAACCATTGATACGGCAGGCCTCGTGCGCACTGTGCTAGAGATCGGCAAGGCCAAATCGCGCATCGCCATTCACACCACCGGAGCGATCACCAAGGGCCGCAAAGGTGAGGAACTTGCCGCCATCGGTGCGATGAAAAAAGCCGGCGCGGTAATGCTCACCGACAATGGCGATCCAGTGTCCAACCCCCAGTTGCTGCGCATCGCGATGGAATATGCGAAGGACTTTGACCTGCCTATCGCCAGCCATTGCGAAGTGAAGGAACTCTCCGCCAGCGGCTGCATGCATGAGGGCAGTGTCAGCTATTCCCTCGGCCTGCCTGGCATCCCTGCTTGCAGCGAAGAAATCTGCCTGGAACGCGATATTCGTCTCGCACAGTTCACCGGCGCACATGTGCATATCCAGCATGTCTCGACCGCGATCGGCATGCGCGCCATTCAGCGCGCCAAAGCGGATGGCGTAAAGGTGACCTGCGAGGTCACGCCGCATCATCTGCTCTTCAACCACGAGGACATCGGCAGCTACGACACGCACTACAAAATGAGCCCGCCGCTGCGTACCGCGCAGGACAATGCGGAACTGCTGCAAGGCCTGATCGACGGCGTCTTCGACGTCATTGCCACCGATCATGCGCCGCACACCGAGTTCGAAAAGAAGAACGATTTCGCTAGCGCGCCCTTTGGCATTACTGGCTTGGACACCGCCCTGCCTTCGCTCTTCGATGCCTTCATTTCCAAGGGCATCTTCGGTTGGGATCTGCTGGTGAAACGCTACAGCGCTGAGCCCCGCCGCCTGATCAAGCTGGAGCCGGTGCCTATCAGGGATGGCGGCATTGCCGAGTTCATCGTCTTCAATCCCGACCGTACCACGACCTTCACCCGAGAGTTCATGAAGTCGAAGAGCATCAACACCCCCTTCCTCAACAAGGAGGTGCGTGGCATGGTCGAGCGCGTCATCTACCTGGGCGAAGAACTGCTCGCCCGTTAAGCCCGTCTCCATCCCATGAAGCTTCGTCTCTTTTTACTCTCGATGTTGGTGGCTGCCGTGTCGGCCCAAGAGCCGGCGAAGAAAAAGCTGGAGCCCTACGTGCTGCTGCCCGAGCCCTCCGCCCTGCGCACCAGCTTGTCGCAAATCCCGCCGGGATCGCACAAAACCGTGCTGTCACCCGCCCATGAGATCGCTGGCAAGCCGGGGGTGGCGGTGTACACGAAGGAAGAATTCGCCAAGTTCGGTATTGGCGTCGAATCGTTTGTCGAGCATGCCAAGGAAGCGACCGATGCCCGCCTGAAGACCCTGGAGCCTGACTTCATCAAGGATGCCAAGGGCAAGACCCGCTATGCGGTGTATCGTGGCGACAGTCCCTTGATCGCCTCGCTCATCGCAGCTCCTTCATTGGGCAAGGGATTCGAAAAGCTCCTGGGTAGCAAGTTATGGGCCGTGCTGCCGGATCGCCATTCCCTGTATCTCTTTCCCGCAAAGCCGGAGATGCTCGCCGAATTCGCCGAGGACTTAGCGGAACGCTACAAAAGCGACCCCTATGCCGCGAGTTGCGAAGTCTTCCTGATCAAGCCCGGCGAGGTGCCGAAGGTCGTCGCGACGTTTGGAGAGTGATGACAAAGTGGATGGTTGAGCGCTGATAGTTGATGGCT
>JAQGPI010000151.1 GCA_028293175.1 Verrucomicrobiaceae bacterium
CGAAGGGGCGGTACGTGGCGACAAGGCGAAGCTGGAGAACAGCGCGCGATGGAACTACAATGATGTCGATGCCGGCTTCCGTCTTGCCAAGGAAACAGGGAAACCGTTGCTCGTGGTGCTGCGATGCATCCCCTGCATGGCTTGCATGGGCATTGATACCACTGTGCTGGACGATCCTGCCCTTGAATTTCTTCTCGATCAGTTTGTATGCGTACGCATCATCAATGCGAATGCCCTCGATCTAAACAAGTTCCAGTTCGACTACGATCTGTCCTTTTCAGCTCTTCTGTTCAATGGCGATGGCACTCTCTACGGCCGGTATGGCTCCTGGTTGCACCAGAAGGACCCGCTGAATAAGACAACAGCCAGCTTTACGAAAGCTCTGGGAGCAGCCCTGGCCATTCACAAAGGCTATCCGAGCAACAAGGCCTCACTTGCGGGCAAGCAAGGCGCGACCATGCCTTACAAGACGCCGGTCGAGTTTCCAACACTCTCCGCGAAGTACCAAAGCAAGCTGGACTGGAATGGCAAGCTCGTGGCCAGTTGCGTACACTGCCACATGATCGGTGATGCTGTGCGTGCAAACTACCGCAGCCAGAACCAGCCCATTCCTTTAGAATGGATTTATCCTCAACCTTCCCCGGAGACTCTGGGTCTTATATTAGCCACCGATGAAATCGCCAAGGTGGAATCAGTGAATACTGACTCAGCCGGTGCAAACGCGGGGATGCAAGCGGGCGATAGCATCCTGACATTGAACCAGCAGCCGCTCATTTCCATGGCCGATGTGGGCTGGATACTGCACCGCGCCTCGGACTCAGGACCATTGGCGGCGACCTTGCGGCGCAATGGTCAGGATATGAACGTCACTCTCAACCTTCCATCAGGCTGGCGCTCTCGGTCTGACATCTCCAAACGCGTCGGCACGTGGCCGATGCGAGCCATGGCCTTCGGCGGGATGAACATGGAGGATCTGGATGAAGAAGCGCGTAATACAGCAGGGCTGCCAAAAGATGCGATGGCGCTGCGTATCAAGCACGTAGGAGAATTCGGCGCTCACGCTGCTGCAAAGAAAGAGGGATTCAAGCGAGACGACATCCTCATTCAAGTGGGCGATATGAAGCAGCGGACGACAGAGAGCGCCCTCATTGGCTACCTACTACAACACCATTCGCCCGGCGAAAAAATTGCTGCGACCGTGCTGCGCGGCAATGAGCGTATCGAATTGAAATTGCCTCAGCAATAGAGAGGTGAGCAGACGATGAAAACAGTGCTTTTTCTGCCCACCCAAGGGCCACATCTACCCCGTGAGGGTCCCGCAGAACAGTTTGATTGGCGCGTGCAGTGCAGGCTGGCTGCGGCCTTGCAAAAGGGACTGCCAAATGCGGTTGTCTATGTGCCTTCCGCCTTTCACCAAGAGGGAGCGAGGCCAGAGATTGAATATTATGGCGACCAATTGCGGGCTGAAGGAATTTCCGATCAGGGCCTTCTGTTGGAAGCACGGGGCTTCGAAACCATTGAGCAATGCGAGCTCGCGGTCGACCTTGCCGAACAAGAAGGGGCGCGGCTGGTAGTTATTTCCTGCCATGGCCATTTTAAACGGGTGTGCTATCTGTTGAAAGGCCGGGCGGTGGAGCATGTCATCGCCTGGGGAGCACCTAACCGATGGCTGCATTTCACCCATCTTGTCTTGACCGTTGCGTTCCCCATTATTGACGTTCTTCGCCTGCGCGGCTGGTGGAAGCGGACGGTTGTAAAAAGGCGTTTGCAGGGCGAGCAGTGAAGGCATAAAAACCCCGCTGGCGATATTCGCGCAGCGGGATTTGAGCGTCTTGCCAGGCTATAGCTTGGCTAGGATCGCATTCAGTGTAGCGCTGGGGCGCAGAGCTTCCGACGCCTTCTTGTCATCAGGCTTATAGTAACCGCCGATGTCGACTGCCTTGCCCTGCACGGCGAGGAGTTCAGCCACAATTTTGGCTTCGTTCGCGGTCAGTTCTTCGGCAATGGGCTTGAATTGGGTCTGAAGCTCAGCATCGCCAGTCTGCGTTGCCAGAGCCTCGGCCCAATAGAGAGCCAGGTAGAAGTGGCTGCCTCGGTTGTCAATGGTGCCAAGCTTGCGGCCAGGAGAGCGGTCTTCTTCAAGGAACTTTCCGGTCGCCGAATCCAGCGTATCGGCTAGTACCTTGGCTTTAGGATTCTTGGCTGTTTCGCTGAGATGCTCGAAAGAAACGGCGAGCGCCAGGAACTCGCCAAGCGAATCCCAACGCAGGTAGTTCTCTTCAAGGAACTGCTGCACGTGCTTTGGAGCCGACCCGCCCGCACCTGTTTCGAAGAGACCGCCGCCATTCATCAGCGGAACGATGGAGAGCATCTTTGCGCTGGTGCCGAGCTCGAGGATCGGGAAGAGATCGGTCAGGTAATCGCGCAGCACATTGCCCGTCACAGAGATCGTATCCTCGCCCTTCACAATGCGCTCAAGGGTGAACAGGCAGGCAGCGGCAGGAGCCATGATGCGGATATCAAGGCCAGCCGTGTCATGGCTGAGCAGGTACTGATTCACCTTGGCGATGATCTGCGCATCATGCGCCCGCTGCTCATCAAGCCAGAAGATGGTCGGGGAACCGGTGGCACGGGCGCGATTGACGGCCAGCTTCACCCAGTCTTGCACTGGAGCATCCTTGGTCTGGCAGGCGCGCCAGATATCGCCGGCTTCGACTGTGTGCTCAAAGAGCATCTTGCCACTGCTGTCGGTGACGCGGACGGCACCATCAGCAGGAATTTCAAATGTCTTGTTGTGAGAACCATACTCCTCAGCCGCCTGCGCCATGAGGCCTACATTCGGAACAGTGCCCATCGTCTTCGGATCGAGGGCACCATTCTTCTTGCAGAAGTCAATCACAGTCTGATACACACCCGCGTAACTGCTGTCAGGAATCACAGCGAGCGTATCCTGCTGCTTGCCCGCCTTATCCCACATCTGGCCGGAGGTGCGGATCATTGCCGGCATGGAAGCATCGACAATCACGTCGCTAGGCACATGCAGGTTAGTGATGCCCTTCTCGGAATTCACCATGGCAATCGCCGGGCCGATGACATAGGCCGCCTGGATATCGGCTTCAATTTCCGCCTTCTTGTCCTCCGGCAGCTTGCCCAGCTTAGCGATCAAGTCGCCAAAGCCGTTTTTAAAATCAACGCCCAGTTCTTTCAGCGTTGCAGCGTGCTTGGTGACGAGGTCCTTGAAGAAAACTTCTACCACATGGCCGAAGATGATGGGGTCTGAAACCTTCATCATGGTGGCTTTCAGATGCACCGAGAATAGTACGCCATCAGCCTTGGCCTTGGCGATCTGCTGCTCCAGGAAAGCCACAAGCGCCTTCTTGCGCAACACGGTGCCATCAAAGATCTCGCCAGCCTTCAGAGGCGTGCTAGCCTTGAGCACCTGGGTAGTGCCGTCCTTGCCGATGAACTCGATCTTCACGTCGGTTGCCTCTGCAACGGTGACTGACTTCTCGTTAGAAAAGAAATCATCCTTGCCCATGGTGCCCACGCTGGTCTTCGAGTCCGGCGACCACTTGCCCATCGAGTGAGGGTTCTTGCGAGCGTATTCCTTTACCGCCTTCGGTGCGCGGCGGTCGGAATTGCCTTCACGCAGCACGGGATTCACCGCACTCCCCATCACTTTGCCGTAGCGGGCTTTAATGTCTTTTTCCGCATCTGTCTGGGAGCTTTCCGGCAGCTCCGGAAGCTTGTAGCCCTGGCCTTGCAATTCAGCGATGGCCGCTTTCAACTGCGGCACGGAAGCAGAGATGTTCGGCAGCTTAATGATGTTGGCTTCGGGCTCAACGCAAAGCTTTCCGAGGTAGGAGAGTTCATCAGGGATGCGCTGGTCTTCCGTCAGTACCTCTGGAAAATTGGCCAGGATACGACCGGCCAGTGAGATGTCCCGCGTCTCCACCGCGATGCCGGAAGACTTGGTAAAGGCTTCGACGATCGGCAAAAAAGAATAAGTGGCGAGAGCCGGAGCTTCGTCAGTCTTCGTGTAGATGATGGTGGGTTTTGAGGACATGTCGGAAAAAAGATGGGGCGAGGAATTTAACGAGCCGGTTCCCGAGCGCAATGCACAAGGAAGCCGGTCCAATGCCATTTTCGGCAAAACCGCAGGTATGGCCCTATCGCGGCTATTTGATACCTATCACCATAGAATCAGGGCCCACCAAGTGCTCCACACGGCAGTCCTTGAAACCTGCTTCTTGCATCCAGCCAATGCAATCTTTGCCGGAGTAGTCAAAGCCGCCAGGGGTTTCGATGAGCATGTTCAGACTCATCATGAGGCCGAAGGCATTCTTGGACCGGTCGTCATCAATGATGGCATCGTAGATCACGACGGCTCCGCCCACAGGCAGCGCGGCATAGGCTTTGCGCAACAGCATCTGTTTCGTTTCAAGGTCCCAGTCATGCAGGATATGGCCAAACAGCAAGACGTCAGCCTTCGGCAGGTCATCCGTGAAGAAGCTGCCGCCCTGAAAGGTCACGCGCTCCACGAGGCCGTTGGCTTCCACATACTCATCAAAGATGGGCCCTACTTCTGGCAGGTCGAAACCAACGCCACGCAAGTGCGGTTGGGCCAGCGTGATCTGCGTAACGAGATCGCCCTGAGCGGTGCCGATATCAGCGCAGGTCTGGTAACTCGCCCAGGGAAACTTATTGGCAATGGCCATGTTCGCACCACGGCTAACACCCGACATCGCGCGCAGAAACTCGCGCAGCTTTCCCGGATCAGCGTAGAGAGCAACAAAGGGATCGCTTCCACCGCCCTTTGCCTCATTCTGCGGTTCGCCGGTGCGCAGCGCGGTGGTCAGGCTGCCCCAGTAAGGGTAGAGCCGGTGATTGCACATCTCTAGGATGCCACCGATGTACGAGGGCTTGCCTTTGTCGAGGAAGACCTCGGTGTCCGGCGTGTTCTGATACACTCCCTCATTGCGCTGTAGGAAGCCCAACGCGACGAGGGCATCGAGAAAGTCGCGTGCCGCGCGGGGATGCAGGTCGATGCGGCTTTGCAAGGTGGCGAGGTCGCCAGGGCGTTTCGCCAGCTCGGTGAAGAGTTCCATTTCAACGGCACTAAGCAGCGTCTTCGACGCCCAAAAGGCCATGCCAGTCTGCAAGATGCGTTCGGGAGAGAGGTCCATTTTTGATGCTAGCTGATCACTCTGCTTTGGCAAGAGGCCTGCCAATACTCGTCCTTGCCATTTAGATGGCTGTGGCCGCTAATGGGCTACCACATGCCTCCCAGCCTCCATACATTAACCCCGGCTGCTGCAAAGGTGCATGCTCTTACTGAAATCCTGCTTCATTCCGAAGTTCACGGCGAATTGAGGTCGGCGGCGCAAGATCTTTATCAACTGATGTGTGGTTTCGTGGGAACGGATGGGCATGCGCCGACTACCGACGAACACGCGAATACCAACCTGCCGGGAGGACAAGCAATCTCTCCATGGGGTGCTGGGCTGTGCGTGCTGGATTACCTGCGCACGACGATGTTTCTGCGCGGCGTGAACACCGCTTTGGCGAAAGCTGCGGAGCGATTCCCCGATGAAACACTCGAAGTGCTCTACGCAGGCTGCGGCCTCTTCGCCACGCTAGTAACCTCGCTGGCTGGACGTTTCAATCCAGAGAAGGTTCGATTCACTTTGCTGGACATCCATTCCGTCTCCCTTGAGGGAGCAAAAAAAGTGTTCCTCCAGCTAGGACTGGACCCCTCACTAAGAGAGTGTGTGATCGTGGACGCCGCCGCTTACGTGCCGGCCAAACAGCCTCATGTGATCATCGTGGAAACCATGCAGCGCGCCCTGGACAAGGAGCCACAAGTGGCCGTGACGGCCAATCTCGGAGCCCACCTACGGGCTGGCGGCATCTTCATTCCCGAACGCATCACGGTGGATGCTTATTTGGAATACGACTCCCGCAAAACGCCAGGCCTCATGGCGGTGCAGCCGCTGGCTGAAGACCAGCTACTCCCTGCACCCCATCGCGTGAGCTTGGGACAATTGATCGATCTGACCGCCAAAAACGCTCCGACATGGCGGGCCAATCCGGGCAACACCCAGCCCACTGGTCCGGTGCTGGTTCCGCCCTTGAGTGTCAATCTTCCCGCTGACTCGATAGAGGCACTGCGGATAGCGTTGATTACCGAAGTCACCGTTCTAGACTCGCTGAAGCTAAGCGATAATGAGTCTGGCATCACGCTACCAGCCTTCAGGCGGTTCAAGCCCAACGCTGGCAAAGTCAAAATCGAGTTTCGCTATCGAACCGGAAACACTCCCGGCTTCGACTACCATTGGATCAAGGCGCGGCCATAGGCGATGCGGCTATTTTTTCGGCGAACCGCTGCACCGCAAAGCGCTGATCTCCACGCCCGAATCCCCGCTAAATGACAGACGGCGGTTCCCGTCACTCGCAGGCAGGCGAGCACACAAGGAGTACCTATCATTAATGAACAACTCGACAATATCGCCTTCCACCACGAGGCGCACCTGAACCGGTTCCTTGGCAGGAAGACTGAAAGGCAGCTCACTCCAGCTTTCGCCGTTGGCATCCAGGATGCGAAGCTTCGTTTGACTGATGATAACCTCTCCCAGCGGCAGAAAACGTACCCGTACTTCCTTGGCATCATTGGCCATTCGCAGGGTGAAATCGGCGGCTAAATCTTTCCACTCTCCTGCAAGGGCGTGCGGCTTCGAATCGATTTCAAAACCTGGCTCTGTGTGCCAGGAAAGGTTGTCGAAAGCTCGTGCCACCTTGGCGGGCAGGCGCGTGCCCAGCATGCCATTCGGCAATGCATATACCTCACGCGGCAGCGCCAGATGACCTCCCCACGTTTGTTTGCCGGGCCTGGAAGACTGCAACGGAATCCAGCCGAAGAGCACCGGCACATCGCCGTCGAAGGCCATTTGGGCCGCGCATAAATCTTTGCCATCCAGCACTCCGGAAGGCTCCTTGCGCCAAGGCCCTCGGGGATGATCGGCCATCCAATACACCGGCTGGCCCACCGCTTGGTCATAGATGCTGGCCAGTAGGTACCAGTGCGCACCGAGACGAAACATCTGCGGGCATTCTGGCTCGCCGATATTACCAGGATCAAAAATGAGCCCGTGGTCCTGCCAGTGCTCTAGATCAGGTGAAGTAGCGAAGCTCACCGCGCCCGCCAGCTCCTTGGGCCGCCCCTGCAACTGCGTGGTCATCACACAGCCGAATTGCTTCTCCTCTGGTATCCAAAAGACAAAGGGATCACGACGGCGCTGATAGTAATCACCGGGCAGCACGCTGAAAGTCTTCGGCGCACAGGACCAATGAAGCAGGTCTTTGCTGACCGAACTCGCTATCCGGCCCTGGTTGTGGCCGTAAAAGCTGCGGTACACCTTGGCCACAGGATCATGCAAAACGCCCAGCACAAAGTAGGGCGACATCCAATCCTCCGGCAAGGCAGGGTCGTGGGTGACAGCCGTCTCTTCCCAGTGCAGCCAGTCACGCGAACGAACCAAGGCCGATTCATACGTCCCCGGCTTCAAATAATACAGCCAGCACTCACCATCCTTGATGAAAGGATGCACATCCCCGAGGGAATGGTCACGAGGCTTGAAATGGCTCCAGGCCGTCGCCTCCTGCGCGGCAAGATTTATGGCCAACAGCAGCACAGAGGCCATCAAGAACCACAAGGAGCGCATGATGAACCACTGTGACTGCAGGTGTGAAGCTCAGCCTTAACCGGCGATGGAGGGAACCCCCACGTTCGGATCAGTCTCAGCAGCGTAATCAACGCCAGCCAGGCCAAAGCCAAACAAGCGCAGGAAGCTGCTCTGGTAGCCCTCGAAATCGCCGAGCTGTGGGAGAGTTTCCGTGGATACTTCCTTCCAGCGATCCGCAACTAGTTGCTGCACGGCAGGCTTCATCTCCCAGTCGTCCACGCGGATGCGGCCAGCCTCATCAGGCTGTGGATTGCCGTTGTAGAGCCGGTCGCGGAAAAGGCGGTCCATTTGCTCAATACAGTCTTCGTGAGTGCCTTCCGCCTTCATCACCTTGTACAGCAGCGAGATGTAAAGCGGCACCACCGGGATGGCCGAACTGGCCTGGGTCACGAGCGCCTTGTTGACCGAAACCCACGCCTTGCCGTGAACGGGGGCGAGCTTCGCAGTCAGTGCGTCTGCGGCACGCTCCACGTCTTCCTTGGCCCTACCGATGGTGCCTTGCTTATAGATATCCCAGGTCAGATCGGGACCGATGTAGGAATAAGCGACGGTCTGGGTGCCTTTGGCGAGCAAGCCCTCAGCCAGCAGCGCCTCG